>NZ_JBAURI010001341.1:0-4092 GCF_049581145.1 Bradyrhizobium sp. | reverse complement strand
CCCCAGCTTCCGGTGGCGCTGATCTTTGCCTGCCTCGTCGTGGTCTACGTCGGGATCAGGTATTTCTGGCGCTAATCTACCGCAGAGACCAGCAATCGGCTATTTCGGCTTCTTGAAATTCACATCCAGCGTGAAGGCGAACTGATCGTCGGTCAGTCCGGCTGGCGGCGGCGGGACAGGATCGGAGCGATGGATCATCGCAACCGCCGCCTCGTCGAACACGGGGTCCCCCGAGGAGTCCTTGACAGCGACGGACATGACCTTGCCCCGACGGTCCAGGACCAGGCTCACTTTCACGGTGGTGGTCTTGTCCTTGTTCTCCGGATAGCGCTTGTGCAACTCGAAATAGGCGGTGATCCGCCGTCCCCATTTTGCGGTGAGCTTCTGTTTATCCTTGCCGATGCCGACGTTGGGCGCCTTCGCCTTCGCGGCCTCGGGCGCCTTGTCATCGAGCGTCTGCATCGCGGTGGCCTCCTGGGCTGACCGCTCCTCCGAGGCCGGCGTCTCGACGGCCGCTATCTTGGGATCGTCCTGCTTCGGCTTGTTCGAATCGTTCAGCGTCACGACGCGATCGGGATCCTCGGTCTCGGTCGGCCTGTCCTTCGGAAGTTCGGTTTGCTTGACCTCGGCCTTCTGCTCGGCGACCGGCGCCGATGCCTGCGCCGCATCGGCGTCCGGTCCAGGCGGCAGATCGTTATCAGGCGCCTTCGGCGACTCCATGTCGAGGGCAACCTCGATGCCATTCGCGCCCAAACCATCGTCGTCGTCGGCGGCCCGCAAGTGCGTGAACGCCAAGGCAGCACCGCCGAGATGAAGCGCGAGCGCCGCCAGCGCGGCCAGAATCCATAACCGCCGCGACACTCCTTGCTCTGCATCACCGTCAGACATCGCTACCCGTTTGGGGGCTTCTGAGCGCCAGTTTCCGGACCGCTCGTCGCCGCGGCCGGAACACCTTCGAGCGCCACCAGCTTGATCTTCGGGTAGCCGCCCGCCCGCAGGATCTCCAGCACGTCCATCAACTCGCCATAGGGCACCGCGCGGTCGGCGCGCAGGAAGATGAAACGGTCCTTGCTCATGTCCGTCATGCCGTCGAGGGTGCGGACCAGGTCGACACGCTTGACCGGGTCTTCCCCGATCGCGAGCGCGAGATCGGGCTTGATGGTGACATAGGTCGGCTTGTCCGGCTTCTTCTCGGGCGTCGCGGTCGATGACGGCAGATTGATCGGCAGGTCGACGGTCGATAGCGGCGCCGCGACCATGAAGATGATCAGGAGAACCAGGATGACGTCGATGAACGGCGTGACATTGATCTCGTGCGCTTCCGAAAACTCCTCGTCGTCGTCAAAGCCGCCTTCGATGATCGAAGTAGCCATGCTTTCACTCCGCCGCCCGCGCCAGGCTGCCGCCATGGCCGCGATCGAGATCGCGCGACAACAGGCGCGCCGCGGCGCCGGAGGCGCGGCTCACCAGCTCGATATAGGCCTTCGTCCCGCGCGCGAAATGATTGTAGATGATCACGGCCGGAATGGCGGCGACCAGGCCGATCGCGGTGGCGAGCAGCGCCTCTGCGATGCCCGGCGCGACCACCGCGAGGTTGGTGGTCTGGGCTTTGGAGATGCCGATGAAGCTGTTCATGATGCCCCATACCGTGCCGAACAGCCCGACGAACGGCGACGTCGCGCCAATGGTGGCGAGCAATCCCATGCCGAGCCGGATGCGGCGGGCCTCGGCGCGCGAAATCTCGGTGAAACTCGACGCGGCGCGTTCCTTGATGCCGTTGTCGGAGGAGATCCCGGCCGAGAGGCGCGCCTCGCGTATCGCCGCCGCAAGCAGCGACGACAGCACATCGCCCTTTGGCCCCAACGCAAACTGGGCCTCGGCCAGCGATCTGGCGCCGCCGGTCTTGGCGAGCGCTGCGCGCAGCCTGCGCCGCGCAACCGACAATTCGATCGTCTTGGCGATGAAGATGGTCCAGGTCGCGAGCGACGCGCAGGCCAGTCCGACCATGACCACCTTGACGATGATATCGGCCGCCAGGAACATCGACCACGGCGACAATTCGTGCAGCCCCGCCCCCACCGACTTCAGCGAGCCGTTGCCGGCCTCGGCGGCGGTCGCGTCCGTCGCGAGCGAAGCGGAAGCGGCTTGGCCCATCGCCGAAGGGCTTGCTGCCATCGGCGCGGAAGGCTCCGGCTGGGTCAACGCGGGAGATTGCTGCGACCCAGGAGCCGCGGCCTGCTGAGCGAGCGAGGGTTGTGCCAATGCCATGATCGCAACCGCGAACACCGCAGGCGCCATCGCACGGAATGTCTCGCGAAAGGATAGTCTATTCATATCTGGACCCACTGCGTTGCCGTGACCATCGCTGCATTCTCGATCGATTTCCTGGCGTTACAGCTTTTGCGAGAGGCCGACGTAGAAACCGCGCCGCTGGCCGAACTGGGGCGCGAACACGCCGATGCCCTCCCCGTCCCGGATTGCGTAGATTTTATCAAACAGATTGACCACATCAAACCGCACCGTGAGCGGCTTGGCGCCTGCAAACGCCTGGACGTCATGTGCCACGCCGAGATTGAACGTCACATAGGGTTCATTGAACGATGAGTTGGCAAAGCCGGTCGGCAGACCGCTGCCGTACCTCATGTTGGCGGAGAACTGCGTCTCGTTCCAGCGATAGGACGCGCCACCCGAACCCGTGAACATCTGCATGTCGTCGGTGTAATGATAGTGAGTCAACAGAAAAGCGTACTCATCGGGGTCAAGCAGATACTGGTTCGAGACCGGGTCGGTTGCCCTCGTGACGTTGAAGGCAAAATTGGCATAGGCGCCGAAATTGCCGTTCTGATATTTGACCTTGGCTTCCGCACCTTCGCTGTATCCCCGCCCCCAGTTGAACTGGGTGAGGACCACCGCCTGGCCGAACTGACCGTCGTCGATCAGGTCGGTCGCAATCTTGGAGTAGGCGTCGAGTCCGACGGTCAGACCGGGCAGCAGCGTCTGGTCGACGCCGGCGTCGAAATAATGCGACCGCTCCGGCAGCACCGGATCGTTGATCGAAACGGCCGGGTGGTTCGTGGTGTTGTTGAACAAAGCGAGGTTCGATTGCGTCGCCTGCGCCTGCATCGGCGGCGTGAAGTAGCGGGCATAGCCCGCATGGAAGGTGGTGCCGTCGAACGGCTTGTAGGTGAGCGAGATGCGCGGGCTGAACTGGTTGGCGTCGACGAACTGATACAATTGATCGAAGCGAAGCCCGTAATTGAGCGTGAGCTGGCTGGTGAGCTTCCACTCGTCCTGGACATAGGCACCGAGATTCCAGCCAAGCAGCGAATTGGAGTCGGTGATGGTTTCCGGCGTCGGCAAGATCGCACCGCTGTTCGGATCGACCGGCAGCACCGTCGAGACATTGGAAACGTCGGTCTGCTCCGCGGTGATCATGAAACCGGCCCGCAACGTGTGCGCGCTGTTCATTTCATAGGATGCGTCGAACTGGGTTCCATACATCTGGCTCGAGCGCGTGACGTCGGATGCAACGTCGTTGAACTCGAGGTCGCCAGCGATATCGGGAATGAAGTGGACCTGGGCATAGCGCGAGAATACGGAGAATTGGGTATCGACCGCATCGCCCTTGGTCTGCAGCGCGACGATGTTGTAATAATACTGATCGATCTCGTTTTCGTTCAGCGTCGACGAATTGGCGGTGGCAGATCCGAAATCGCCAAGCGCCGCCTGGCCGGGGTTATTCGGAATCTGGAACGTGCTGTAGGATGCTCCCGAAATCACGCTCAGGCGCGTCGACGGGTCGAGCAGCGTCGACACATAGCCGAAGAACTTGCCCTGATCGGTATGGTCGTGAATCGCGGAGATCGACGAGGTCGGGTTTTCGATGCCGAGATTGTTCCAGTTGCCGCGCCCCGAGAAGAAATACTGGGTATCGCCGACGCTGCCGCCATAATCGAAGCTCGGCGTAATCGTTCCCTGGCTGCCGCCATAGATGCTGACGTTGCCGCCGGGCGCGGAAAAGGCGCGGCTGGTGATATCGAGAACGCCCGCGGTCCTCAGCCCGTACTGGGCCGGCAAGGTGCCGGTCAGCAA
>NZ_JBAURI010001340.1:0-2196 GCF_049581145.1 Bradyrhizobium sp. | reverse complement strand
ATCAGCAGATTCTTGTCGGCATCGAACAGGCAGATGCCCTGCGACATGTTGTTCAGCGCGGTATCGAGACGCTGCTTGCCGAGCGCGAGCTGTCGCTCGGAGTCCCGTCTCTCCTGCGACATCTGCCAGCCGATCAACAGGAAGATGGCGACGATCACGACCGTCACCAGGCAGGCGACCACGATCAGCAGCCTGGTCTGTTCGCGCCAGTCTGCGAGTGCAGCATCGGTCGTGATTGCCGTGACGATGACAAGGGGAAAATTGTGCATCTGGCGCGCGGAAGCTATGCGGTCCACGCCATCGACCGGGCTGATGGAGCGCAGTGTCGCAGGTTCTCCAGGGTTCGCGATGGCCTGTTGGAAGATAGGTGCCGAGCGGACGTTCTTTCGGGTCATCTCATCGACATGGGGAAACCGTGACAGCAGTTCGCCGCTGACGCCGTCAATCGAGATGATGGTGCTATTGCCAAGATCCAGCGTGTCCAGAAATTTCTCAAACTGATGCGGATCGACCCGTCTGACCATGACCCCGAGGAAGACGCCATTCGCGTTCGTCAGTCTGCGGGCGAGGATCGTGGTCGGCTTGCCGGTGACCCGACTGACAACTGATTCCGCAAGGGTAGTCGCCGATGCCGAATTGGCCTTGAACGACCGGAAATAGCTGCGATCCGCGATGTTGATATCAAGAAGGGCCCCAGCTTGCGAGGTGTTGATGAGCTGACCGTCGGAACCGTACAGAAAGACATCGCCGGTGTCGAAGGCTTCGCTGATTTCTCTGTGCAAGAGCTCGTGGATGGCATCTGTGGACAGCCGCTGCCTGAACTCCTCAGGCGAGGCGATCTCGGCAATCGAGAGCCGCAGCGCCAGATGCGCTTGGGCGTCGGCGAAGTCCTCGAATTTCTGGTCGAAATGGTGGGCGAGCAGAAGTGTGGTATTCTCAAGATCACGCGCGCTGACCATGATCGCGCGTTCGCGAAAGCTGTTGATCATGACCGCGGTGCCGATCGCGATGCCAGCGATCAGCAAGATGCCGCTCAGCAAAATGGAGATAATGCCGAGTCTCGAATGCGTGGCTTTGCCGGTTTCCGGACCGAGTTGTCCGGCCCAAGCTGGTCTAGAGCCGGATCGGTCGAGCGCGATTTGAGAATTCCCCACGGTTAGTCCTCTTGCAACAGCGTAGGGGCCTTTTGATTGAAAAAGCCTTATAGACTGAGATGTTCTCGCTGCGCAGCCTGGACATCGAGTACGCCATCGCGGTCGAATCACGATGGCAAAGTTCCTGCCGCTTGCGTCCATTGCGCCTAACGGCAACGCGCGACAATAGCGCTGGGCGCCGCGTCGACCTGGCCGATGCGAGCAAAGTATTGCCAAAGAGGTGCCGTGCTTCTGCGGTCTCCGATCTTTACACCCGACTAACCGTGATGTGCAAAAGGAGGTGCGTCGGAGAGTCAGATGTTCAAGTTCGAAACGGTAGATCCAAAAGTGGCTCAGCGTTTTCGGGTGGCGCAGTACAACGGCAAGCACGCCGCCGTTGAGACCGATGGCGCGACCATCACCGGACTGGTGCGATCGGTTGTTGAACGGGAGGCGCGCGATCCCACCCGCTGGACGATCTCGATTGTCCCGATGTCGTCGAAGGTGAAGCAAGCATGAACTTTTAGTCTCTAAGCCGACCCGAAACCCGCAGCTCCGAGTGAGCGGGGCCGCTCGCTTCGCACCCCATTCGGCCTTCGATCTCCCGAAGTCCCATCGGATGCGCCGCTCAGGCAGAGCATCGAGATCCGGTGCGTCGTGACCTGTGGCTGACCGAGTGCCCTCTGGCGCTTACCGCGCGATATGGTTCGCGATCGGGATCGATGTGCAGCACGATGCGAGCGACCTCGCGCCAAGCGGCGCCTTCGGCGCTTACGTCGAGCACCCGCAGATAGGTAACAACGTGTTCCTCGTCGTAAAGCATCAACGTCCAAATTTTCGGTGCCGTGTCGGCAATGTCGGGATCAAGCGGCACCTTCGGAACGGGCGTTCTCTCGACGGTAGGTTCGATACTAGGGTCCCGTGACTCCCTTTGATGGTCGCGAAGCCCGGCTTCCGGTCAAAATGCGGGACCCGGATCCCGGCCTTGGATGACGGAGGCACAAGGCTATCGGGCCGCTTCATTTTTGCGCTAGATCAGAATCGGGGCGCCTTGGCCCCTGTA
>NZ_JBAURI010001339.1:0-4818 GCF_049581145.1 Bradyrhizobium sp. | reverse complement strand
GTGCGGGTCGGATAATATTCCGGCAGTCGCGTGATCGCTTCGAACAGTTCCGAACCGGTCGCATCGTAGAAATATTTCGGCGACAGGCGCTTGGGGTTCTGCGACAGATCGTCGATCGCGTCACGGGCGAAGGCCGAGGTCTGTTCGTCGGGAAGGTGGGCATTGGCCAAGGCGGGAGCGTGTACATTCATGATACTATACTCTGTTGATACACTAAATTCTTTCGAGCGCGGTTCCGGCGCGCATGAATGTTCTCGAGACCGTCAGGCAGGGTAATCGGCGAGGCGAAGTCCTGTGAATTGCCAGCGGTGGTGCGGATAAAAGAAGTTGCGATAGGTGACGCGGCTGTGACCATCCGGAGTTGCGAGTGACGAGCCGCGCAGCACCAGCTGGTTGACCATGAACTTGCCGTTGTATTCGCCGAGCGCGCCTTCGATGGCGCGGTAGCCGGGGTAGGGCGAATAGGCGCTTCGGGTCCATTGCCAGACGATGCCGAAGGCGTCGTTGAGCTGATCGTTGCGGGCCGCGACTTCCCATTCCATTTCGGTCGGCAGATGCTTGCCGCTCCAGCGTGCGAAAGCGTCGGCCTCATAATAGCTGACATGACAGACCGGCGCGTCAGGGTCGACCGGCGCAAGGCCGGCCAATGTCATCACATGCCATTCACCGTCGACTTCACGCCAGTAGCCCGGCGCCTGCCAGCCTTCGCTGCTTGCGGCTGCAAAACCGTCCATCAGCCAGAGCGTCGCGGTCCGGTAGCCACCGTCCCTCATGAAGGCGAGCCACTCGCCATTGGTCACGAGGTTGCGCGCCAGACTCACCGGACCGACCAGCGCCCGATGCGCCGGTTTTTCATTGTCGAAATGAAAGCTGTCGTCGGTGTGGCCGACAGTGTGGATACCTTCGTTCAGGTGCACCCATGCCTCGCCACCGCGCGATGAGGCCGGAAAACGCCAGGCCGGGTCGTAAGCCGGGAAAACCGGATTCTGTGAAAAGGCGTGCAAGATGTCGGTCAGCAGCAATTCCTGGTGCTGCTGTTCATGATTGAGGCCGACTTCGACCAGCGGCGCCAGTCTTTTGAGGACATCGGCGGCCGCGCCCTGAAAAAACTTCACGACCGCCGCGTCGACATGTCTGCGGTAGGCGGTGATTTCGGCGGCGCCCGGCCGGGTCAAAAGGCCGCGCGCGTTGCGGGCGTGCCGCGGGCCGGCGCTGACGTAGTAGGAATTGAACAGGAAGGCATAGTCCGGGTGGAATGGGGCGTAGGCCGGGCAGTGCGCGCCGAGCAGGAATTGCTCGAAAAACCAGGTGGTGTGGGCACGGTGCCACTTTGCCGGGCTGGCGTCCGGCATCGACTGCACCACCTGATCCTCAGGCGCGAGCGGCGCGGCGCGGCGTTCCGTCTCCTCGCGAACGGCGAGGTACGCGTCCACCAGCCTTTGCGCCGGATCCCCGGCGGGCGGCCCGGATGCGCTAAAAAGTGATGGGTTCGGAATGGGGAGGGCGGCCGCAGCGGCAGGTTTGGTCACGATGGTCTCCGGTCGAGGCAGAGAACGTGGCTCTGGCAAACTGGTTCCAAACAGGCAGTCGGTCCTAGATAGGAGCGCGGTTTCGGGAAAAAAGCCTCTCGCGGCGATGATATTGCCGTCATCAGGCTATCGGTCGGCCCAACCCTTGCATGCCAGCTGTCCGGCATTTAAGCTTGGATGCACAACGCTTTGCGCTACATATATGACGGTTTCGCGTAAGGGGGCCGACCGGTCTCGACAGGGTTCAGGGGCTCCCATGCGCGCCCCCAGAGGAAGCGAAAATGAGCATCGAGCAATTCATCGAAAACGAAGTGAAGTCGAACGACGTCGTGCTGTTCATGAAGGGGACGCCGCAATTTCCGCAGTGCGGATTTTCCGGCCAGGTGGTGCAGATCCTCGACCACGTCGGCGTCGGTTATAAGGGCCTGAACGTTCTTGAATCGGCCGAGCTGCGCAATGGCATCAAGGTCTATTCCAACTGGCCGACGATCCCCCAGCTCTACGTCAAGGGCGAATTCGTCGGTGGCTGCGATATCATCCGCGAGATGTTCCAGGCCGGTGAATTGCAGCAGCTGCTTGCCGACAAGGGCGTCACCGTGAACGCGGCAGCCTCGGCCTGACCATTGCGGTCCATCAGGTCGGTGCGGCCCGGCTTGAAGTCGTCGTCGGCGACATCACAAGCCTGAGCGTTGACGCCATCGTCAACGCCGCCAACGAAACCCTGCTCGGCGGCGGTGGGGTCGATGGCGCGATCCACCGGGCCGCCGGCCCGGAACTGCTGGCCGAATGCCGCGGGCTTCACGGTTGCAAGACCGGCGATGCCAAGATCACCCGAGGATACGGCTTGCCGGCGCGGCACGTGATCCACGCCGTCGGACCGGTCTGGCATGGCGGCAATCGGGACGAAGACGAATTGCTCGCCTCCTGTTACCGCCGCGCCATCGCGCTTTGTGATGCTCACGGGCTCGCCTCGATCGCATTTCCCGCCATCTCCACCGGAGTCTATCGGTTTCCACCGGACCGCGCCGCCCCGATTGCCGTCGGTGCGACGGCCGCCGCGCTGGCGACGGCGTCCTCGCTCGCTCGGGTGCTGTTTTGCTGTTTTTCTGCGGAGAGCGCGCGGCTGCATGCACAGGCGATCACGGGTCTTTGCAACTGAAGGCTTACAACTGAAGTCTTTCCAACTGAAGTCTGTACAACGGAAGTCTTGCGAACCAGGTCTTGCCAACCCTTGTGCCGGGGCCGTCGGCGGCTAAACTCGATCAGACGAAGGGGAGAGATGATGAAGCTGTCTCGTGGGCTGAGCTCATGCGCATTTGGCGCAGCTCTGATGTTTGCCATGGCACCAGCGGCCGGCGCCGCGGGTACCTTCGATATCCCGCCGGGCGCGCACTTCAACCCACAGAAGCTGGAACGTGTCGGCGACTATCTGCGCAACGAGATTGCTACGGGCAAGATTCCGGGCGCAGTCCTCCTGATCCAGCAGCATGGCAAGCCGGTCTATCATCAGGCGCTGGGGGTCCGCGACGTCGCGACCCAGCTCCCGATGACCGACGACACCATCTTCCGCCTGTTCTCGATGAGCAAACCGATCACCAGCGTGGTGGCGATGATGCTGATCGAGGAGGGCAAGCTTTCGCTCAATGATCCCGTTGCCAAATACATTCCCTCCTTCGCCAATGTCAAAGTCGGCGTCGAGACGGTCGCCGACGATGGCAAAAAGACCCTCGACCTGGTGCCGCCGAAACGCGCGATGACGGTTTACGATCTGATGCGCCAGACCTCGGGCATCACCTATGGCTTTTATGGCAACAGCCTGGTCCGCAAGGCCTACGCCGCTGCCAAAATCCTCGACGGCGATTTCAACAATGCGGAATTCGCCGAGCGAATCGCCAGGCTGCCGCTGCAGGACCAGCCGGGGACGCTCTGGCAATATGGCCATTCCACCGACGTCCTGGGCCGAGTCATGGAGATCGTCTCGGGCAAGTCGCTGCTGGCCGTCGAGCGCGAAAAGCTGCTCGATCCGCTCGGCATGAGCAATACCGCCTTCTACGTCACCGATGCCAGGAAGCGGGAGCTGATCGCGATGCCGATGCCGAGCGACGGCGATTTCAGGGTCGGTTTCGTCAGCCACGCCGATGTTCCGATGAAATGGGAATCCGGCGGCGGCGGCATGATCTCGACCACGTCGGATATCGCCCGCTTCGCGCAGATGGTGCTCGACGGCGGCAAGTATCGGGGCAAGCAGTTTCTGAAGCCGGAGACATTCGAACAGATGACGACCGATCATGTCGGTCCCGGGACCGGCATCGGCCGCGACTTCTACTATTTTCCCGGGGACGGATTCGGCTTCGGGCTCGGCTTCGGGGTGCGCACCGATGCCGGCAACGCCGACCCGCCGGCGCCGGGCTCGCTCGGCGAGTTGAAATGGGATGGCGCCAGCGGCTGCTATTTCGTGATCGACCGCAAGCAGGACATGTTCTTCGTGCTGATGGAGGAGACGCCGTCCGAACGCCAGAAGATCCAGCCGACGGTGAAGAGACTGATTTATGAAGCCATGGAAAATTGACGGCTTGACGCGCCGACGCGGTCTCGCGGCGGGGCTTGCGCTGCTGATTTCGGCAATGGTCCCCGGACGATCTCAAGCCGGCAGCGCGGAGGCGTCGTCGCCGGCTGAGGCAAGCCTGTCGCCGGAGCGGCTCGCGCCTATCGGCGATTTCATGCGCAATGAAATCGCCGCCGGCAAGATCCCGGGCGCCATCGTCCTGATCCAGCAGCACGGTCATCCCGTCTATTTCAAGAGCTTTGGGGTGCGCGATGTCGAGAGCCGGCATCCGATGACCGCGGACACCATCTTCCGGATCTATTCGATGTCGAAGCCGATCACCTCGGTTGCCGCGATGATGCTGGTGGAGGACGGCAAGCTCGCTCTCGCGGATCCCGTTTCAAAATACATTCCAGCCTTTGCCGACGTGAAGGTCGGTGTCGAAAAGACCGACGACGACGGCAAGCAGGTGCTGGCGCTCGAACCGCTCAAACGCCCGATCAGCATCGAAGACCTGATGCGCCATACGTCGGGCCTGACCTATGGCTTCTATGGCGATGATCCCATCCGCAGACTCTACGCCGAGTCCGACATGTTTGACGGCGATTTCGACAACGCCGCCTTCGTCGCGCGGCTCGGACAGGTCCAGGCCGTCCACGGCCACCACTCCGCCGAACTGCTTGGTCACGCCGCTGATCGTGATGGCGTCGTTCATGGCTCCTCGAGGTCTCCGGTCGTTGGATG
>NZ_JBAURI010001338.1:0-2032 GCF_049581145.1 Bradyrhizobium sp. | reverse complement strand
TCGATCAGGAGCTTGCGCTTGAACAGGGCGTAGATCTTGCAGTCGCCCTTGCCGTCGACCGGATAGTCCCAGTGGTCGAGCGTGGTTCCCCAATGTTCGAGGTTGCTGATCGGTTCGATCGCGTTGTTGACCTTGTCGTTGATGTCGTTGAGGGTCTTCCAGGTTTGCCAGGTCAGCCGCACGTCCATCGGTTTGAGCTTGCCGAGGGTGCACTCCTCGGTGTGGCGATTGCAGAAGTCGACCCAGCCGTAGGGTATCGAGGCTTCGCCGCCGACAGGCTCCCAACTGGCCCTGGGAAGCCCCTGCTCGGACGCTTCGCCGAACGTGTTCCAGGCGAGGCCGAAGATCGCCGCCGCGGTGATGTAGCCAAAGAGCCGAGAAAACATCGGTTGTCCGCCAACCTGGGTCGGGACACTATCGCCGCCGCGGCTTGGCGGCGGCGAAACAAAATCGCTCGGATTTTATCGATCGGCGCGCGCAGACCAGGCGAAATTCGTTAACGTTGACGGCCGGTGTCGCTTCGCGCCCGGGCGGCTTCGGCAAGCGTCAACAATCTGTTTTGCCGGCCCTTTATCGATTGAGCGCACGGGCGGCGCTCCGGCGGGCGGCCGAATGACGAGCGAGGGAGAGCGGCATGTCGATCGAAGCAACCGGCGCCGAGCCGCAATCGAACCAGCGGTTGGGGCTCGCGAGCGTCGCGGCGCTCGGGGTGGTGTTCGGCGACATCGGCACGAGTCCCCTCTACACGCTCAAGACCGTGCTCGATTACACCGGGCCGCACCCTGACGCGGCCGCGACGCTCGGCGCCCTGTCCCTCGTCTTGTGGACGCTCGTCCTGGTCACGACGGTCAAATACGTCAACGTCGCCATGCGCATCGACAACGACGGCGAGGGCGGCATCATCGCGCTCATGACTTTGCTCGGCGTCAAGAAGCACCAACGGCCGCTGATCGTCGCGGCGGCCCTGTTCGGCGCGGCGCTCATCTACGGCGATGGCGCGATCACACCGGCCATTTCGGTGCTGTCGGCGCTCGAAGGCGTCGAGCAGATCGCGCCGAGCCTGCAGACTTATGTGCTGCCCGCCGCGACGCTGATCCTGCTCGCGCTGTTTGCAGTCCAGCCGTTCGGGACGGCGGCGATCGGCCGGGCGTTCGGCCCGATCATGCTCGCCTGGTTTCTGGTGATCGCGGCGCTGGGCGCCTCCGGGGTGATGCAGCATCCGTCGGTCCTTGCCGCGGTCAACCCAATTTACGGCCTCGAGTATCTGTCAAGCGGCGGATTGCAAGGATTCCTGGTGCTCGGCGGGGTGTTCCTTTGCGTGACCGGGGCCGAGGCGCTCTACGCCGACATGGGCCATTTCGGCCCGACGCCGATCCGCCTCTCGTGGAGCTTGATCGTCTTCCCGGCCCTGATCCTCAACTATGCCGGACAGGCCGCGATCGTTCTCGCCGGCGCGCCAACCGAAGGCAACATCTTCTACCGGCTCTGCCCGACGCCGCTCCTGACGCCGATGATCGTGCTCGCGACCATCGCCACCGTGATCGCCAGCCAGTCGATCATCACCGGCGCCTTTTCGATGACCCGCCAGGCGATCCAGCTGGGCTGGCTGCCGCGCATGGCCATCACCCAGACCTCGGCTGAGGGTTACGGCCAGATCTACGTCGGCGCGGTTAACTGGATCTTGATGATCGTCACCCTCGGCCTGACCATTGGCTTCGGCAAGTCGGACAATCTCGCCGCCGCCTACGGCATCGCGGTCTCGGCGACGATGCTGATGACGAGCGTGCTTCTGTTCATCGCCATGCGCGAGGTCTGGGGCTGGCCGATCGTCGGCGCGGGCGCGGTCGCGGGGCTGTTCCTCATCGTCGACGGCGCCTTTCTCGCCGCCAACCTGGCCAAGGTGATGCAGGGCGGCTGGGTCCCGTTGCTGCTCGCTTCGATCGTCTATGGGGTGATGTGGATCTGGCATCGCGGCGCGACCGCGGTGCGTGATCAGGTCATCGCCCAGCAGACGCCGCTTTCGGCGATGATC
>NZ_JBAURI010001337.1:0-1988 GCF_049581145.1 Bradyrhizobium sp. | reverse complement strand
GTGCTGCCCAAGACGGCCGATTGCCCGGTCGCCGAGCTTGCCACCGCCGGCCTCGAGACGGTCGCGATCCGCGTCCCAGCGCATCCCGTCGCACGCGCCCTCCTGGAGGCCTTCGGCCGGCCGGTGGTGGCGCCGTCAGCCAATCTGTCGGGCCATGTCTCGCCGACCACGGCCGCCCATGTCGAAAGCGACCTCGCGGGGCGGATCGAGTTGATCATTGACGGCGGCTCGGTTGCGGTCGGCGTCGAATCCACCATTATCGGTTGTTTTGAAGCAGCGATGCTGCTGCGGCCCGGCGGCGTGCCGCGCGAGGCGATCGAGCGCGTGCTGGGCCGGCCGCTCAGTTACCCTCCAGGCGATGCCGAGAACGACACCGCGCAGCCACTGGCGCCGGGCATGATGGCCGCGCACTATGCGCCGCGCACGGCGGTGCGGCTCAATGCCGACCATGTCGCGACGGGCGAAGCGTTGCTGGCGTTCGGCCCGGCGATGCTGCCGGGCGCGGAAACTGCCGCCGCAACGATGAATTTATCCGCGGGCGGCGATCTCAATGAAGCCGCCGCCAATCTTTTCGGTTATCTTAGGGCACTCGACGCCAGCGCCTTGCGGGCGATCGCGGTGATGCCCATTCCGAACGACGGGTTGGGAGAAGCCATCAACGACCGGCTGCGCCGCGCGGCCATCGGACGGGAGTGACCGGAAACAACAATGAACATCGTCCAGCCTGCAGCGCCAGCGCTCTCACCCGAATTGATCGCGACATTCCGCGCCATCGTCGGCGGCAAATATGCGGTGACGGATGAGGCCGATATCGCGCCCTATGTCACCGAGGAGCGCGATCTGTTCCACGGCCGGTCGCCGCTGGTGCTGCGCCCGGGCTCGACTGAGGAAGTCTCAGCCATCTGCAAACTCGCCAGCGAGCACAAAATCGCGCTGGTGCCGCAGGGCGGCAATACCGGTCTGGTCGGCGGTCAGACCCCGCATAATGGCGAAGTCGTGATCTCGCTGCGGAGGATGAACGCGATCCGCGAGGTCGATACCGCCTCCAACACCATGACCTGCGAAGCCGGCGTGATCCTGCAGGTCGCGCAGCAGCGTGCCTCGGAGGCCGACCGACTGTTCCCGCTGTCGCTGGGCGCTGAGGGCAGTTGCACCATCGGCGGTAATCTGTCCACCAATGCCGGGGGCACGACCGCGCTGGCCTATGGCGTGGCGCGCGAAATGGCGCTCGGTCTCGAAGTGGTGCTGGCCGACGGCCGTATCCTGAACCTCCTGTCGAAGCTGAAGAAGGACAATACCGGCTACGACCTGCGCAACCTCTTCATCGGCGCCGAGGGCACGCTCGGCATCATCACCGCCGCGACGCTGAAGCTGTTCCCGAAGCCGCGCGCGATCGAGACCGCCTATGTCGGCCTGACCTCGCCGGCGCAGGCGCTGAAACTGCTCGCGATCTCCCAGGTCGAGGCCGCCGGGACGCTCACCAGCTTCGAGCTGTTGTCCGATATCGCGGTCGACTTCTCGATTCGCCACGGCATCGACGTCCGCGCCCCCCTGGCGGCCAAGCACCGCTGGTACGTGCTGATGGAATTGTCGTCGCCACGCGATGACGCCCGCGCCACGCTGGAAGCGATCCTGGCCCAGGGCCTGGAAGACGGCATCGTCGACGACGCCGTGATCGCGGCGAGCCTCGGCCAGCGCCAGATGTTCTGGAAACTGCGCGATGAGATGTCGGCGGCGCAGAAGCCGGAGGGCGGCTCGATCAAGCACGACATTTCGGTGCCGGTGGTCGCGGTGCCGGATTTCATCGAACAGGCCGATGCCGCAGTGGTGAAGCTGATCCCGGGGGCGCGGCCGGTGTCGTTCGGCCATCTCGGCGACGGCAACATCCACTACAATGTCAGCCAGCCGATCGGCGCCGACGGCGCCGATTTCCTCGCGCGCTGGCACGAGGTCAACGCGGTGGTGTTCGAGATCGTGCTGCGCATGGG
>NZ_JBAURI010001336.1:0-2872 GCF_049581145.1 Bradyrhizobium sp. | reverse complement strand
CCACGACGATGCTGCGCATCGCCGCGGCAGGCGACCCTCCCCCTCCAGGGAAGGGTAAGTGGAGCGCATGCGCCAGGGACGCAGTCGCATCGGCGCGACCCGGTGGCGGACGATGACAGCTGGGACGCAACTGTCACGCGACAGACCGGGTGCACGCGCTATATTTGGCGCAGATCGAGCGATGCCCATTGGAACAGGTCTTAGGCCAGAGCCCTGCCCCATCGAGCTGGACGCGCGGCTGCGGTGCGCAAGCCGAACTGAAGGAGTATCACGCGATGAATGGTGCCGAGTTGCTGGTGGCCGCGCTGGAAAACGAGGGCGTGCGGCGGATCTTCGGGGTGCCCGGCGAGGAGAACCTCGCTTTCGTCGAGGCGCTGCGGCGCTCATCGATCGAGCTGGTGGTGACCCGGCATGAACAGGCGGCGGCCTTCATGGCCGCGACCCATGGCCGGCTGACCGGCGAAGCCGGGGTGTGCCTGTCGACGCTCGGTCCGGGCGCGCTCAATCTGACCACCGGCGCCGCCTATGCCCTGCTCGGCGCCATGCCGATGATCATGATCACCGGCCAGAAGGGCATTCTGCGCAGCAAGCAGGCGCGATTTCAGATGGTCGACATCGTCTCGACCATGACGCCGCTGACCAAGCTGGCGCGTCAGATCATCAGCCCGGCGACGATTCCCTCGATCGTGCGCGAGGCGTTCCGGGTCGCACAGCAGGAACGGCCGGGCCCGGTCCATCTCGAACTGCCGGAGGACATCGCAGCCGAGCAGGCCCCCGATCTGCAGCCGGTGCCGCGCCATGCGATCGCGCTGCCGGTGGCGCCGTCCGCCGCCTTGGAGCGCGCGGCCGAGATGATCCTGGCGACCGAGCGACCGCTGATCATGCTGGGCGCTGCGGCGAGCCGCCCCCGCCTTGCGGAGGCCTTGTCCGATTTCGTGCGGCGGGTGCAGATCCCGTTCTTTAATACCCAGATGGGCAAGGGCGCCGTGTCCGGCGGATCGGGTCTCTATATCGGCACCGCCGCGCTGTCGGAGCGCGACTATGTGCATGACGCGATCGACCGCGCCGATCTGATCATCTCGATCGGCCACGACACCGTGGAGAAGCCGCCGTTCCTGATGGGTCCCGCCGGACCACGGGTGCTGCATGTCGGCTATCTGCCCGCGACCGTCGAGGAGGTGTATTTTCCGCATGCCGAGCTGATCGGCGATGTCGGGCCGACGCTCACGCTGCTGGCCGAGCGCCTCGAAGGCAGGCTGCCGCACGCCGGCGCGCTCTTGCCGCTGCGCGAGGAGATCCTGGCGCATATCGGCGACCGCGCAGACGAGAGCCGCTATCCGCCGACGCCGCAGCGGATCGTGCATGACGTGCGGCAGGCGATCCCGGAGGACGGCATCGTCTGTCTCGACAACGGCATGTACAAGATCTGGTTCGCGCGCAATTACCGCACCACGGTCGCCAACACGCTCTTGCTCGACAACGCGCTCGCCACCATGGGCGCCGGGCTGCCCTCGGCGATGATGGCCGCGATGCTCAATCCGGGCCGCCGCGTGCTGGCGGTGTGCGGCGACGGCGGCTTCATGATGAACGCGCAGGAGCTGGAGACCGCCGTGCGGCTCAAGCTCAATCTCGTGATCCTGATCCTGCAGGACAATGCCTACGGCATGATCCGCTGGAAACAGGCCGCCGACGGCTTTGCCGATTTCGGACTGACGTTCGGCAATCCCGACTTCGTCGCCTATGCCGGCGCTTACGGCCTCAAGGGCACGAGGGTGGACACCGCCGATGGCCTGGCGCCGGCGCTCGAACAGGCTTTCGCCGCTGGCGGCGTCCATCTCGTCACCGTGCCGATCGACTATTCCGAGAACATGCGGGTGCTGGTCGACGAGTTGCGCGCGCACGCGTCGAAAACCAGACCAGCGATTCCGTGAACCCTATTGTTTCCACGCATTCTGTCCTCATCCAGAGGAGCAAGCATTCGCCCGCAGGGCGATGGCTTGCGTCTCGAAGGATGGCTGCTTGCACGGCCGTCGCCCGTGGCCATCCTTCGAGACGCATCGCTTGCGCGATGCGCCTTCAGGATCAGGGTCGCAGGAGGCCGAGATGATTAGAACTTCAAAATCGCTTGTCCAGTAAGCAACGCGATTGAAATCGCCCGGCCGTTCCCTCGTTGCGCGAGTTGCGCCCGACGAACGTCGAGACCGCGCCACATGTGTCTGGTTCACCTGAAGCGCCGAACCACTGAAACACCTCCGCTGTGGAAAGACTGTCACCCCTCCCCGCCCGCTTCGCGGGCGACCCTCCCCCTCCAGGGGAGGGTCAGATCACAGCGCGCAGTGGGTTGAGCCCTTCGCGAAATCCATCGTCGCGGAATGAAATTGATGCGCTTCCATCCATCCCGCGAATGTCGGATGCCTGCACAACGACGACGATGACCATCGGCCATGAGCGCAGGCATGCCGGCTTGCGGCAAGACGATCATCCGGCGGACTTGTTCATCTTCTTCACTTTTGCGTCCGTCGCCTCGATCGACGCGGCCAGTTCCAGGATGGCTTTGGCCAGAAGGTCGGCGGCTTCCTTGGGGTCGAGCGATCGCTCGGCGCGAAGCGCATAGTTTTTTGCTGAGGAGAGTGACATCGGCGACCTTTCCCATGGAAAAATCCGCCGCGTTGATGCGGCGGCTTTCTAAAAGACAGAAAGAGGCGCGGCTCTGGAGAGGCGCGTCCCTCGCGGGTCGCATACGCCGGCAAGGCCGGCATCCAGTCAATACCGCATTCGCCAATCGGCGATCCCTGAGTGGACCTAGACGAGCATTCCGTGAAACCTGTTATTCCCAAGCACTCTGCCCTCATCCTGAGGAGCAGGCCTTCGC
>NZ_JBAURI010001335.1:0-14481 GCF_049581145.1 Bradyrhizobium sp. | reverse complement strand
GCGTGGGCCGGGTGGCCCGTCAATCGAAATCAACCTCGGGAAACGAACAGGATGGACAAAACCGTTGGGATTGTCGGGCTCGGCATCATGGGAGGCGCGATCGCGCGCAACCTGATCGATCGGGGCTGGCATGTGGTCGGCTTCGATACCGATCCCGCGCGATGCGCCGAACTCGCGCAAGCCAAGGTTACGATCGCCGCAGATATCGCTGAGCTCACACGCGACGTGCCGATCGTCATGACCAGTCTGCCAAGCCCCGCCGCGGTCGAACAAGTCGCCCAAGCCGTTGCCGGTTCCGGACAGCCGCGGCGGATCGTGGTCGAACTCAGCACGCTCAGCCTCGCCGACAAACTGCGCTGCGAAGCCATTCTCGAGCAGGCCGGTCATATCACGCTGGATTGTCCGCTCAGCGGCACCGGTGCGCAGGCCAGGATGCGCGATCTCGTCGTCTATGCGAGCGGCGACAGTGCGGCGATCGCCGAATGCGCGAGCCTGTTTGCCGATTTCGCCAAGCAAAGCGCGGATCTCGGCAGATTTGGCAACGGCAGCCGGATGAAGTTCATCGCCAACCACCTGGTTGCGATCAACAATGTCGCGACCGCGGAGGCGATGTTGCTGGCGGAGAGCGCCGGACTGGATCCGAAACTGGTGGTCGAAATGGTTGGTCCCGGCGCCGGGGGCTCGCGCATGTTCCAGCTTCGTGCGCCAATGATGGTCGAGCGCGTCTACGAGCCCGCGACCATGAAGATATCGACCTGGAAGAAGGACATGGCGGTTATCGCCGCGTTCGCCGACGACGTCGGTTGCGCAACGCCGCTGTTCGCGCTCACCCAGCCGGTTTATGCGCAGGCAATGGCGATGGGATTGGGTGACCTGGATACGGCGTCGGTCTTTGAAGTGTTGAGGACGACCATCGTCAAGTCTCCCAGGGAGCCTGGTTAGACGCGCCAGAGTGCGCTGCATCAATACCGGCAAGCAATCCCCCGCGATGCTGGAATTTCGGGGCACGCAGCTGTCGCGGCATGGTTATCACTTGATCATTTAGAACATCCGTCGGATAAATCGCTCAACCAACGAGAACAAGGCCGCCAATCCCACGTGGCGATCCCGGGAGGATCTGGATGACGATTTCGCGACGACAATTCGTCGGCCGCCTTGCCGGTGCGGGCATCGCCAGCCTGGCCAATCCCAATCTCGTCTCGGCACAAGGCGATGGGCCGATCCGCGTCGGCCTGCTTGCTGCCAAGACCGGCCCGCTCGCCTCGGGCGGCATCGACATGGAACTGGCGTTGACGATGTTCCTGAAGCAGCGTGACAACACGCTCGCGGGTCGCAAGGTCGAATTGATCGTGGCGGATACGGCCGGCGTTCCGGCAACGGCGCGAACCAAGGCGCAGGAACTCATCGAAAAGGACGACGTCCACTGCATCATCGGGCCGCTCGCGGCTTTTGAAGCACTGGCGATCGCCGATTATCTCACCGAAAAACAGATGCCGACACTCGGCGTCTCGGCGGCCGAGGACATGACGCAGCGGCATCCAAGTCCCTGGTTTGTCAGGCTGACATCGACCTCGGCGCAATGCGCCTATCCGCTGGCTGAATATTCCGTCAAGGAATTGAAATACAGGACGATCGTCACGATTGCCGACGACTTCGCCTACGGCCATGAAATGTGCGCCGGCTTCCAGCGCGTCTTCGAGGACAATGGCGGCAAGATCATTCAGAAGATATTTACCCCGTTGGCGACCCCCGACTACGGCAGCTACATCGCTGAGGTCAAGTCCGCGGATGCGATCTTCCTTGGTACCGCTGGATCAAATGGCTTCCGCTTCCTGCGACAGTTCATCGAATACGGCCTGAAAGACAAGATGGCCGTGATCGGCGGCATGACGGCGCTTGATGAGTCGGTGCTGCGCAACATGGGCGACGAAGCTTTGGGAATCCTGACCACGAGTTGGTATTCGGCTGAACTCGACAACCCGCTCAACAAGGCGTTCGCGCCGGCATTCCGCAAGCAATTCAAATACGATCCGGGCTATTACGCCGCGAGCACCTATGTTTCCGGCGAAGTCCTGGAAGCTGCGCTGAAGGCAACCAGGGGCAACGTCGAGGACAGAGCGGCGCTGATGGCTGCGATCCGCGGCAGCAACGCGGAAACCATTCGTGGCCGCATCAAATTCGACGAATTCGGCAATGTGATCGGGAATGTCTATATCCGCAAGGTGACAAAGAGCGATGGAAGGCTGGTCAATGCGGTGATCAAGACCTACCCCGACGTCACTCAGTTCTGGACCTACGACAAGACCGCATTCCTGAAGAATCCGGTCTATTCGCGCGACTATCCGCCGGCAAAAAACCTGGAGCAGTGATCTTCGTTGCCGGTGCAGCGCATGCCGGTCTCGTGACAGTCAGGAACAAGATCGGCCGGCGATGCAATTCTGGATCATTCAAGGTCTCAACAGCCTGTCGCTTGGCGGATTGCTGTTCCTGCTGGCATCGGGTTTCTCCCTCATCTTTGGCCTGATGCGGTTGGCCAATCTGACGCATGGCGCGTTCTTCATGCTCGGCACCTATTTCGCGGCGACGGCGCTGCGCTCCTTCGAGAAGCTGGATATCTGGGTCACCGCGATCGGCGCCGGCATCCTTGTCGCGGCCATTGGCGGTCTGTTCGAACGGCTGGTGCTGAGGCGACTGAAGACCAATCCGCTTGGCCAGGTGCTGGTCACACTGGGGATGTCCTTCATCATCTCAGACGCGTGCCTGATGCTGTGGGGCGGCGATTCCATTCCGGTGCCGACGCCGCGGAATTTGCAAGCCCCGACGCGGCTGCTTGGTTTCGTGTTTCCGACCTATCGCCTCGTCTTGGTTGGATGCGCCGTCGCGGTCGCTCTTGCGCTCTATTTTCTGCTGGAGCGCACACGGCTGGGCGCCATGATCCGTGCCGGCGTCGACGACGGGCAGATGGCGCGAGCGGTCGGCATTCCCGTGTCGAATTTATTCACCATCGTATTTTGCCTCGGTGCGGGAATTGCCGGCGCAGGCGGGGCGCTGGGCGGCCCGATCCTGTCGGCCTATCCGGGACTGGATGCCGATATGCTTCCGCTGGCGCTGATCGTCGTCATTCTCGGGGGTATCGGCAGCCTGCTCGGAGCTTTCATCGGCAGCTTCATCATCGGCTTCATCTACACGTTCGGCACAGCGCTGTTTCCGGAATTGGCCTACATCATCCTGTTCCTGCCGATGATCTTCGTCATCGCGTTCCGCCCGCAAGGCCTATTCGGGCGCATCGCCGCATGAAGTGGTTTGCTGTAGCGTTGACGGCCGGATTGCTGCTTCTTCCGCCCTTCATCGCGGGCGACTTCTATGTCAACCTGGCCAGCCAGATCCTGATCGCCGCGATTTTCGCGCTCAGCCTCAATCTGCTGGTCGGCTTTGGCGGCATGACCTCGCTGGGTCACGCGTCCTATCTTGGGGTGGCCGCGTACATTTCGGCGCTCCTGACCAGCAAATATGGCTACGGCCATGGCACGTCGGCCATCGTCTCGATCGCGGCAACGACCATGATGGCGGCCTTCTTCGGCGTCATCGCGCTCCGCGCCACGGGACTTGGCTTCCTGATGATCACGCTGGCCTTGTCGCAGGTGCTATGGGGCCTCGCCTACCGCCTGTCCGACATCACGGGCGGCGACAATGGCATTGCAGGCCTGACCCGGCCGACGCCGTTCGGAATCGCGCTCGATAGCCCTGCTTCCTTCTACTGGTTCGTGCTGATCGTGGCGCTGTTCGCTTTTCTGATGATGACGGCATTCGTCTCGTCGGCGTTCGGATCGTCGCTCAAGGGCGTGCGCGACCAGCCGCGCCGGATGGCTGCGCTCGGCTTCAATCCCTGGCTGATCCGATGGATCACATTTATTTATGCCGGCTTCTGGGGCGGTGTGTCCGGCTTGCTCTTCGTCTATTACAGCAAGTATATCCACCCGACGGCGCTTTCGACCCAGAGTTCGGCCGAAGCTCTGCTCGGCGTCATCGCGGGTGGCTCGGGGACCATCGCAGGACCGGTCGTTGGGGCGACACTCGTGCTGCTATTGAAGAATTACGCGTCGGCCTATATCGAGCGATGGAACATGCTGTTGGGTCTGGTGTTCCTGTTCATCGTTCTGGTGATGCCGACCGGCATCGTTCCCGGGGTCAGCAAGCTTTTGGCAGGCTTGCGCGGGAGGCTCAAATGACCGCCGCGACCACCCATGCGCTCGAAGTGGTTGATCTGAAGAAGGCCTTCGGCGGTTTGACGGTCACGCACAACGTGTCCCTGACGGTTCGGGCGGGGGAGCGGCGGTTGATCATCGGTCCCAATGGCGCCGGCAAGACCACGCTGTTCAACCAGATCAGCGGTGATCTCCGGCCGAGTTCCGGCCGCATCAAGCTGTTCGATCGCGACATCACACAACTTCCGCCCTACAAGCGCGCGCATTGCGGACTGTCGCGAACCTACCAGATCATCACCCTCTTCCCCGGCGATACGCTTGAGCACAATGTCACGCTGGGCCTGCTGGGATTACGCCCCGCCCGCTGGCAGATGTGGCGACCGATCGGTTTTTATTCGGATCTCGCGACCGAAGCTCGCCGAACCCTGGACGCCGTCGGGCTCCTGCATTTGGCCGCGCATCCGGTCTCCGATATCGCCTATGGCGAAAAGCGCCGTGTGGAACTGGCGGTGGCGCTCGCGCAAAGGCCACGCGTCCTGCTGCTGGACGAACCCTTGGCCGGGCTCTCGAACACGGAGCGATCCACCGTGAAGGCGCTGATCGCGTCAATTTCCCGCGACACGACCTTGATCATGATCGAACATGACATGGATACCGCGCTTGATCTGGCGGAGACTGTGACGTTGCTCGACTATGGCCGCGTCATCGTCGATGGCGAACGTGATGCGGTGATCGCGGATGAGCGAACCCGCGAGGTGTACCTTGGCGTCTGACGCGCTCAGCCTGTCGAACATCGATGCATTTTATGGCGAGAGCCATATCCTGCATGACGTCGGCTTTTCGCTGTCATCGGGCGACGTATTGGCGCTGTTGGGGCGCAACGGCGCGGGAAAGACGACCTGCATTTCGACCATCATCGGTTTTCTCCGACCGCACCACGGCGAAATTCGTTTGTTTGGCGAGCGGATCGACGGCCTCAGTCCCGAACGGATTTCACATCTCGGGATCGGCCTCGTTCCGCAGGGGCGTCGTGTCTTCCCTTCACTGACGGTTCGCGAGAATCTGGTGGTTGCCCGAAGGCCGAGGGACGCCGGCGCCAAACGATGGAGCATCGAGCGCATCTACGACATGTTTCCCCGTTTGCGAGAGCGCCATGCGCAATTCGCCGGCACGCTGTCCGGAGGCGAGCAGCAGATGCTGGCGATCGGGCGCGCGCTGATGGGAAACCCGACGGTACTCTTGCTGGATGAACCGTCGGAAGGCCTCGCTCCCCTGATCGTCGCGGAAGTCGGCCGCACCATCCGCCGGTTGAAGGAAGAAGGCCAATCCATCATTCTCGTCGAACAAAATCGGCAACTCGCTCTCGACGTCGCCGATTGCGCCGTGGTTCTCAATACCGGGCGCTGCGCATTCGTCGGCAGCGCAAGCGAGCTCCGGAATAACGAGGACCTGATCGCGCAAAATCTCGGCATCTATCATGCGCACCAACCGAAGAACCACTGAACGACGAGGCCCAACATGAAAATCGGCGTATGCGGGACAGGACGAATGGGAACGGCGATCGCACGGCGTTTGATCGCGGTCGGACATGAGGTCGGCGTCTGGAATCGCAATCCGGCCAAGACACAACCTCTCACCGAGGCAGGGGCCACAAGTTTCGCATCTCCCGCGGAACTCGTCGACGGCTGCGAGACCACAATCGTGATGCTGCTGAATGATGCGGCAAGCGAGTCGGTCTACCGCGGGCCGAATGGCATTCTGAAGGCACAACTCGCCGGCAAGCTGATCATCGATATGAGCACGGTCCGCCCGGATACGATGCAGACGATCGGCGCCGCGGCCGCGCAGCAGGGCGCAGCCTTTGTCGAGTCGCCGGTGGCTGGGAGTACGGGCCCAGCGAAGGAAGGGAAATTGTTCGCGATGGTTGGCGGCGAGACCGCGGATGTCGCACGCGCGATGCCCATTCTGGAGCAACTGTGCCGCCGGATCGAACCTATGGGCGCTCTCGGGTCAGGCTCGACAATGAAGCTGGCGGTCAACCTGCCGCTCTTGGTCTATTGGCAGGCGCTCGGCGAATCTCTGACGATCTGCAAGCCGCTCAATCTTCCTGCGGACCGGCTGATCGATATCCTGTCCGACACCGCCGGCACCCCAACCGCGATGAAGGGGCGTGGCGCCATCATTGCCAAAGTTTTGAACGGCCAGCCACCGGGTGAAACTGCGTTCGGCCTTAGCGCGGCACGAAAGGATCTCGCCACCGCGGTGCAATTCGCCGCCTCTCTCCACGCCGAGCTTCCGGTCGCCGCCAGCGCGCTGGCTTGTTTCGAGGAAGCGGAAGCCGCCGGTCTCGCCGAGGCCGACGCCACCGCAATCTCGACCCGCTGGCCGCAACGCAGACCTGCGCCATAATTCAACCGTCCTGACCGTCGCCAATTCAACAACGGATCCACCTCGATGATCGATCGCAAGAACCGCTATGGCCGCACCGCCGCACGTATCCATGACGCCGACGGCCTCGCCAGGCGCCCTGCTTCCCCGACGATCGATATTCACGCGCATATCGTGGTCCCCCAGGCCGCCGCGCTGGCGCAACCGCATGTCGATCTCAGCCGCATTCCGCTGGCGCATTTTGCCGATGAAGCCAGCAAGGAGATCAACGCGCAACAGGAGAAGGACATCCGCGAGGTGATGACCACGATCGACCGTCGTCTTTCCGACCTCGACCGGATGGGCATCGATATCCAGGTCGTGGCTCCAGCGCCGAACCAATGCTACTATTCCGTCGACGCAGAGATCGCGGAGGCGGCGCATCGGCTAGCCAATGATGGCGTGGCGGAATATTGCACCCGCCAGCCTGATCGCTTCGCAGGCCTCGGCGTCGTCACGCTGCAGGAGCCCGAGCTTGCCGTGCGCGAGCTCGACTACATCATGGGCACGCTCAAGCTCAAGGGCGTCGAGATTCTGACCAATGTCGACGGCCAGGAGCTGTCCGACGCAAAGTTTCGTCCTTTTTTCGCAAAGGCGGAACAGCTCGGTGCTTTCATCATGATGCACCCCAACGGATTTACCCATGGCGAACGGTTGACCCACTATTATTTCAACAATGTGCTGGGAAACCCGCTGGATACGACGCTCGCGCTCCACAATCTGATCTTCTCGGGAACGCTGGCGCGGTTTCCCGAGCTGAAATTGATGGCCGTGCATGGCGGCGGCTATCTTCCCGGCTATTCCGGTCGCATCGACCACGCCTGGGGCGCGCGCCGGGATTCGCATGCCGACTTGCCGCTACCGCCGACGACCTATCTGCGGCAGGTCTATCTCGACACCGTGGTGTTCAGCTATCACCAGCTGGCCTATCTGATCGACCTGTTCGGTCCCGACCGTATCCTGATGGGAACCGATTATCCGTTCGACATGGCCGAATATAATCCAATCGGACATGTCGCAGGCGTCGACGGAATGGATGAAGTGACACTGGCGCAGATTGCCGGCGGCAACGCGGCGCGGTTGCTTGGCCTCGAGCTGTGAGATGATCGTCAATGCGGCGCGGCAGCCGCCTTATAGCCCGGCTGCTCGAGCGGATGAGAGGTCGCAAAGGCCGGCAACGCAAAGCATTGCTCGGCAAGACGCGCAACGGTCGGAAACGCATCCAGTCCGAGTTTGACATATTGTGCGCCGACCACGTGACCGGCAATGCAGATATCGGCCAGGCCAGGCTCTCCACCGAGAGCAAACGGCGCGGGCGCGCGACCGGCGAGAACCCGCTCGTAGGTCGCGAGCCCCTCGTTCGTCCAGTGCTTCCCCCAATCCTCGATCGCCTGCGCGTCGGCGCCAAAGGTCTTCGCCAGATGATTGCGGACCCTCGGCACCAGCAGGGGATGGGCGTCCGCGACCGTCATCAGCGCCAGCGAGCGCGCATAGGCCCGCTCACGTGGCTCACGCGGTAGAAGCCGTGGCTCGGGCTGGATGTCGTCGAGATATTCGATGATCGCCAGCGACTGAAACAGCGTATGGCCGGCGTGGATGAACGTCGGCACCACCCGCTCGGCATTGACGGCCGCATAGTCGGGCTCGAACTGTTCGCCGGTCAGGATGTCGATCGGGATCTCCTCGAACGCCAGGCCCTTGAGCTTGAGCGCCACCCTGACCCGAAACGACGCGATCGACCGCCAGAATCCATAGATTTGAATAGCCATCGCAAGACCCATAGCTGGGCGGACTGCCCGCCCTTTCAGCCCTATTGTGCGGTTGCCGACGGAAAAAGATAGACCTGCTCCAGGTCACCTTGGCGTGGGCGTCGAGCGCGCCGGCCCTCCATCACGCGCGCTCCCGTTCCTTGCCGGCGACTTTCTCGAGCGCAAGCAACACCGCGTCACCCATCTCCGCCGTCGACAGCTTCGTGGCGCCGGGTTCGGCGATATCCATGGTCCGCGCGCCGGCGGCCAGCGCCGCGGCCACGGCCGCCTCGAGCAGGTTCGCGTCTTCGGCGCGGTTCAGCGTCAGGCGCAGCATCATGGCGACACTGAGAATGGATCCGAGCGGGTTCGCGATACCCTTGTCCGCTATATCGGGGGCACTGCCATGGACCGGCTCGTAGAGCGCCTTGCGCCGGCCAAAGCGATCGACCGGACCGAGCGATGCCGACGGCAGCATCCCCAGCGAGCCCGAGGCCATCGCCGCGCAATCGGAAAGGATGTCGCCGAAGATGTTGCCGGTCACCATCACGTCGAACTGCCGCGGCTCCCGCACGATCTGCATGGCGGCATTGTCGACATAGAGATGGGTCAGTTCGATATCGGAAAATTCCTGCGTGTGGAGTGCAATCACCTCCTCACGCCACAACACGCTGGTCTCCAGCACATTGGCCTTGTCGACCGAGCAGACCTTGCCCCTTCGGGTCCGCGCCAATTCGAATGCGGCCCGCGCCGCACGGCGCACCTGATTGGTGGTGTATTGCTCGGTGTTGAAGCCGCGCCGCTGCCCGTCGGGCAGGGTTTCGATGCCGCGCGGCTCACCGAAATAGATTCCGCTGGTGAGCTCGCGGATGATCACAAAATCGACGCCCTTGAGCACTTCGGCCTTGAGCGGTGCCGCGCCGGCCAGTGCCGGATGGGCCACAATCGGACGGAGATTGGCGTAGAGATCGTATTTGCTGCGCAGCGACAGCAGGCTTCCGGCCTTGCGTGCGGCTGGCGGAACCTGCTTCGTCTCCGGACCGCCGGTTGCTCCCCAAAGAATGGCGTCAGCCTCGTCCATCGCCTCGACGGTATCTTCCGGCAGCACCTTGCCGGTCTCGAGATACGGAATGACGCCGTATTGGGCTTCGCGCAGCGTCATCGGGACGCCGCGTTTGGCGGCAAACCAGTCGAGGATTCGACGCGACTGCGCCGTCACCTCAGGCCCGATGCCCTCGCCGCCGACAACGGCAACCTTCACCATGTTGGACGTATTGTTCATGCCGGCCGCCTCGCAAAATGGATCCAGGGTCGCTCCGCGCGGTCCGCGGCCTGAAAGTTGCGGATTTCATTGTCGCGCTGCAACGTCAGCGCCACCTCCCCAAGACCTTGCAGCAGACCCGCGCGCCGCCGTGGATCGATTTCGAAATGATGCTGCTTTCCAGATGGCGATGAGATTGTCTGCGCTTCGAGGTCGACACTGACCCGTCCCGCTCCCTGTGTCGCCTCGATCTCCGCAGCCAGCCCATCGACGATGTCCTCGTCGACGACAATGGGAAGAATCCCGTTCTGGAAACAGTTGGCGAAGAAGATATCGCCGAACCCGGAGCCGATGATGGCGCGTATGCCCATCTCCTGCAGCGACCACACCGCTCCCTCCCGGGAGGACCCGCAGCCGAAGTTCGGCCCGGTCACGAGGATTTCCGCCTGCCGGTACGGATCGCGGTTCAGGATGAAAGCGGGGTTCTCCGCGCCATCGGGCAGATAACGCAGGGACCCGAACGCCCATCTGCCGAGCGTGCCGCGAATGTTGTTTCCGACCAGGCGTTCGATCCGGATGATGACATCGGTGTCGATATTGCTGCGCATGATCGGTGCGGCAATCGCCGTCAGCTTGTTGAACGGTTCCGGCATGATTTAGCGCCCCAGAGTTCGCACGTCGGCGATGGCGCCGACGATCGCTGCGGCCGCTGCACTGGCCGGGCTCGCCAGATGGGTGCGCGCCCGCGGCCCCTGGCGGCCGACGAAATTGCGGTTCGACGTCGAGACCGAGCGCTGGCCGGGCGGCACCGTCTCGCCATTGGCGGCAAGGCACATCGAACAGCCCGGCTCACGCCATTCGAAGCCGGCATCCGTGAACAGCCTGTCGAGCCCTTCAGCCACGGCCTCGCGCTTGACCGTCTCCGAGCCTGGCACCACCCAGGCCCGCACCCCGGCGGCGACCTTGCGGCCTCGAGCGACCTCGGCGGCCGCGCGCAAATCGCTCAAACGGCTATTGGTGCATGAGCCGATGAAAACCCAATCCACCGGGGTGCCGGCAATCGGCGCCCCCGGCTGCAGCCCCATGTAATCGAGCGCGGTTTCGACCGCGGCACGACGCGCCGGATGGTCAACCGCCTGTGGGTCGGGAACGCGACCATCGACGCCGATGACATGCTCGGGGCTGATGCCCCAGGTCACTTGCGGGATGATTTTTGCGACGTCGATGACGACTTCCCTGTCGAACACCGCGTCCGCGTCGCTGGGAAGCCTGCGCCACGCCTCGACGGCCAGCCCCCATGTGTCGCCATGCGGCGCGTAGCGCCGCCCGCGCAGATATTCGTAAGTCTTCTCGTCCGGCGCGACCATGCCCATCTTGGCGCCGAGCTCGATCGAGAGATTGCAGATGGTCAGCCGGCCCTCGATCGGCATGTCGCGGATGGCGCTGCCGGCATATTCGACCGCATAGCCGGTACCACCGGCCGCCCCGATCTGGCCGATCAATGCGAGGATCAGATCCTTGGCGACCACGCCAAGCGGCATCTTGCCTTCAAAGCTGACACGCATGGTTTTGGGCCGGCGCTGGATCAGCGCCTGTGTCGCCAACACATGCGTGAGTTCGCTCGAGCCGATCCCGAACGCCAGCGCCCCGAGACCGCCATGGGTGCAGGTATGGCTGTCACCACAGACGATCACGCACCCCGGAAGGCTCAAGCCGAGCTCGGGTCCGATGACGTGGACGATGCCTTGGCCGGGCTGGTCGATATCGAACATCTGAATGCCGCTGGCCGACGTTTCGGCCCTGAGCGATACCAATAGCTCCTGCCCGATCTTGATCGTTCCGGCGCGCCCGCGCGCCGTCGAAATGGCGTGGTCTGGCGTCGCAAACGTCAATTCCGGATTGTGGACCTTGAGGCCGCGACTTTTGAGGTCCAGTAACCCCCGCGACCCGCCCAGATCATGCAGCAAATGACGATCGATGTGGAGGAGATCGGTGTCTTCGCTGAGCCGTGCGACGACATGCTGGTTCCAGATCTTGGCCAATAGCGTACGGCCCGGCATCTGCAGAATCCTCCCTCGAGTTTCCCAGGCCGGCGATCACGGCCTCGATAACCGCCGTTTTGCACGGTCGATCTTCAGGGTTTCGAATTGCCGGCATCAAAGCATGTCCAGCCGCCGTCCGGCTAGGGGCTGAAGCCCGCAAGACCGATGCCTTGGCAGCATATCAGCTTCGCGTCGGCTCATCCGTCCGACCATGGATCAGGCCATGAGGGTGCTCAATGAGGATTTTACGCCTTCCCAAAGGCGCCTGATTGCGCAAGCGCCGCAAGACGATGTTCGTCATAGCCGAGCGTTTTCCGGAGAATGTCTCTGGTATGTTCGCCCAACAGGGGCGCCGCCGTCGGATCGACGCTCGGTGTCAACCCCATCGTCAGCGGAGTCTCGATGTTCGGGATCAATCCGGCCGTCGGGTGCGGGATTTGGCTGAGCCGATGCCGTTCACGCGCCTCCGGAGCATTAAAACCCTGCTCGACGGTGCGTAGATAGCCAACCGGTATATTGGCCTTTTTCATCTTCGCCATCCAGGTTTCCAACTGATCGCCGGCAAAGATGCTGGCGATGATTGCGCGCAATTTCTCCCTGTTGGCTGTCCGGGCTTTCCGCGTTGCAAACTCCGGATCGGTGATCAGATCAGGCCGCTCGAGCACTTCGGTGACCAGACGGCGATACAACCGGTCATTCGCGCAAGCCATATAGAGCGGCCCATCGGATGCCTCATAGACGCCGACCGTCGGCGAGCCGTTCGGCGAATTACCGAAGCGGCCCGGATTTGCGCCACTGATCAGATAGGCCATGCCGTAAAAGCCGGTCATTGCCATCGCGATGTCGAATAGCGCCACCTCGACGTGCTGCCCCTTTCCAAGCCGATCGCGCGCGATCAGCGCCAGCAGGATGGCATTGCAGGCCGACATCCCCGTCGCCATGTCGACGATGGGAGGTCCGGTGCGAACCGGCGGTCCATCGGGAAAGCCGTTCAGCGACATGAACCCGCTTTCGGCCTGCGTGATCGGATCGAATCCCGGTCGTAACGCAAACGGACCCTTGCGGCCATAAGCCGAGATCGAGCAATAAACCAGGCGAGGATTCGCCGGCGCGATCGACGTATAGTCGAGGCCGAACTTCGTCATCACGCCGCCGGAAAAATTCTCCACCACCACATCGGCTCGCGACATCAGGGCTCGAGCGACGTCGCGCGCCTCAGGCACGGCAAGATCAAGCGCAATTCCCCGCTTGTTGCGGTTCAGACTGAGATACGCCGCGCTTTCCCCGCCGATTTCGGCATGTTCGTACGCCCGCGTGTCGTCACCACCATCCGGATTTTCAATCTTGATGACCTCGGCGCCGAAATCCGCCAGCGTTTGCGTGCAGGCCGGACCCGCGACGACGCGGGTAAAATCCACCACCAGCAGACCGTCGAGGGCGGTCGGCGCGTCCTTCGCGCGTGGCGGGCGGTCTGGCAATGGCAGTCTCGTCGTCATGATCGGGCGTTCCCTTGTTTTATCTTGGATTATTGGCGAAGCCGGCGCTTCACCGCGACCTTAGGGTTTATGTCCTCAGGACGACAAGGCCGCCGCGTGCGGCAGCTCTCTGCTTGGCGGGAATGCCCCCGGTACATTCCGGTGTGCGGAATCCGTCCTCGGGAAGTCCAGAAGGGAAAAGGCCGCCGGCATTGGCCTCCGGGAGAGCCGAAGCCCTCGAGGACAAGAGCCAAGACGCTGGCCCGGATTTCGCAGAACGTCCGGCGGCTCGCGGCCTTGAGCGCGTCAAATCGGTCATTCCGGCTCACTGTGGAGTTCGCTGCGGTCGGAGCGGCCGCCAACTGCCGGACCAACTGAAGATGCCCCCTTCTGCCAAAGCGACCTCCGGATGGCGAGACGAGCTTGCTGTCTTGCCGTCGGTCAAAACTTTGCTTCAATCCCGACATTGACTCGATGCCGTGGTAAATCAGTATCGTTCCGAAATAGCCGGGCTGCGTGCGGTTGCCGTTATCAGCGTCGTCCTCTTTCACTTAAAGGTCGATGGTTTTGCAGGCGGCTTTGTCGGGGTCGATGTTTTCTTTGTCATATCGGGCTACCTGATTACTCGAAATATCCTGATCGATCTCAACACTGACCGCTTCTCCTTCGCGCAATTCTATGTGCGCCGGACCCGCCGCATTTTTCCGGCTTTGATATTTACCGTGGCGCTGACTTATGTCGTCGGCGCATTGTGGTGTTCACCGCTGATGTTCCTGGACGTCGCGAAGGAAGGCACGCATGCTCTCTTATGGATCTCCAACATCCAATATTGGAGGGAGTCACATCAGTATTTCGCCGCCAATTCCGACGAGCTGGCGCTCCTGCACTGCTGGTCATTGTCGCTCGAGGAGCAGTTCTACCTGATCTGGCCGGTCCTCATTGTGCTGGCCCGGAGATTCGGCCGAACATTTGAAATCGTCGCTTTCGCGACGCTTGTTTCATTGCTTGCTTCGATGATCGAAAGCCGGTTTGATCCCACGGCAGTATTTTTCTTGACGCCGTTTCGAATCTACGAATTTGGATTTGGCGCGCTCATTATGCCCCTTGAGGAGCGATTTCGTCCGAGCCGCGCGGCAGCGGAAGGGCTATCGGGAATTGGCCTCGCCTGCATCGCGGCAAGCTTGATGCTGCTCAGATCGGATACGCCGAATCCTGCAGTCTCGACATTGCTCCCTTGTTTCGGGGCAGCGACGACCATCTGGGCGGGCGACAAGACCAAGATGTCCAGACTCATCACCAATGTGCCGATGGCTGGGGTGGGAG
>NZ_JBAURI010001334.1:0-11579 GCF_049581145.1 Bradyrhizobium sp. | reverse complement strand
ACGAACCTGATCGCCCACGAAATCGAGCTTAAAAACGGACGCTATCCTGGCTTCTCTACGAGATCAGATTTTACCGCGACACTCTATCAGAGAGCCAATCAATGGTATCTGAGAATTGGATTTCTTGAAGGGGGTGGCGCTCAGTTCGAACTGCCTTTCGCCGGATGGTGCGACAGCGACGAAAGCCGCAGCAGATATCAGGCCCAGTATTCTGGCAAACCGATCGTTGTCGGCAATGGCAATAACAAGGAAAACCGCATAGAGCCCGCGACGAAATATTCGATTCGCCTCGAGATAGATGCCCTGTTCAATCTCCGTCTGGTCCAGAACGATAGCCGCGGATCGTTTCGCGTTGTTTCGAAAAAATTTCACTTCAACACGGCCGGCCTGAGACTTTCCCCGTCCGTATCGCCTGGCACGCCCCTACCGGAGCACGCAACCGGTCACTTTACAGTCTTGAGTTTCGAACCTCCGCGGTTTCGCAGCGGACGTATCACTCTGGGCGGCATCGGTGGGGACTTGGCGGCCGAAGTCGATTATTATCACTGCGATGCAAGGCTGGTCGGGTTTCAGATCAAGGCGACACGACCCTATATGGACGATGCGGTCTTGCAGTTGTCCGGCGACGGCACGCTGGTCTGCACCGGCCCTGGCACGGGACCGCTCGGTTCCCGGATCCAGCTTGATCGCTGGAGCATCAACGCGCAGGCAAACGGACTCGACCACGACGCTTATTTCAAGGGTTGGGTGGCGCGGATTTGCAGTGATCGCCGGCGATCCGAAAGCCCTGCGCCCCCAGCGGGTGACAAGTGCGGGCAGGAACGCAAAGTCGCCAGCACAACAGCAGCGGAAAACGAAGATTACCTGACTCGCATCGACGGCGCTGCGATCGAGAGCTCTCATTTTTCAATAGTGATTCAGGGCGAGGGATATAATCCCGAACGAAGCGACATCAGCGTGCGCTTTGGATCATCGCCCCCTCCGCGCATTGCCTTCAATAGCCAACTGCTCGGCGCCCACATCCCGGTGTCCGGCGCGGCGACGGGAGAGCTCAGCTTTGGCCGCACGGTGGTCCGCGTCGTTATCGGGCAGGACGAGCCAGAAAATGTCGCTGCGGCCGAAAAGGATGCGCTGTTCTATATCGGGAATCGTCGAACGCTGTTCCAGACGCGGCTCGATCATGCGAGCCTCCGTGTCAAGCGTAGCACCGATCTGCTGGATCTGACCTATGGATTTAGGCATTACGCCCTTCGAGTCGAAGGAAGTGAAGCAAAGATCAGCCGGCTCGTCCCCAAGCCGCGCCCCGGCAAAAGAAGTGATTCCCCGAGCCTCGGACATGGATCAGATAAGCCCCTGCTGATCGTCAACTTCGAGCCGCAATACCTGTTCGAAGAGGCCTTTGCTCCGGCCGATAATTCCAAGAGTGCGCCTCTGCCAGGCGTACGCATAAGCATTGACAATCCATCAGCACCAGCTCTGGCGCGAACGCGGATCTCTGGCAAATCCAGGATCGTATTTTCCGATACGACGCAGGATTCACAGGGCGAGGCACTGCTGAGCATTTCTTATCTGACGGACTGGTCGAATCTCGCGACAGTCGTCAACAAGCGCGCGCTGCCGCGCACGGCGACTTTGGAGGACCAACTCAAGACGGCTGGCATCAATCGTTTGACCACCCGGGCTGATGCCAAGGAGATGATCGTCGCCAATACGGAGGCGCCGAGCGCTGAAGAAACCGCACTCGAGCCGGTTTACCGATTAATCCTCTCTCCCGATTCAAACGCCAAATGGCGCACAAACAGCGTGTTACCTACCCCGCATGCGCCCGTAATGTGGTCCGCAGAACTCGCCAATGCTGGGCAGACCGCTGTGCGCGTGTTGTGGTCCCGCGACATGGATTTGAGCTTTCTGGTCAACCCGGCGGTTAAAGGTCAGAATCTGAGGCCGCCCGCGGCAAGATTCCAGAACCAGCCCACCTTCGTTGGTTCGCTCGCGAGCGACGATCGCAGACAACTTGCAGAGATGATGTCGGTCTACGGCATCGCCGCCATGCGCCGGCTTATGATCAACGGAGACACCGGACTTCAGCTCACGACGGACGACCCGAATGGAATGGTGTTTCTGCCGACGTCTACCTACTGTGCGCTCGATCCGAACCTGAAGAACAGTGCAACAGCGCCCCCGGTGTCAGCACCACAAGAAGGGTTTGTACTGGGGAAACCATTCGATGAGTCCTTCAGCCTGAAGCTCGCGCGCGGCGCGACCATGCGTGCGAAGTGGCTCGGCGAACCACCGGCACCTTGGGCCGAGTCAGTCGAGCCAAAGCACTATCCTCCCTTCTTCAATACAGCCTTCACCATCGATAAATACATTCACGACACCCAGGACGGTCGCGACACTTACGTTGAGGTCTCCTACAAGGGCTTTCTGTTTCCAATCGGTCATCGGGCAGCCTTGCTTAAGGTGAGCCGGAGAGAATTTTGGCCGGAGCGGTGGCAAATGAATGGGCCACCAATCGGCTATCTGATCCAGCACGACTACATCGCGGTCAGGCAGCCGGAAAAAACCTTTCCTGCCTATGCCCAGCCATTCAGCTCGTTCGACTTCTCGCCGCACACTGTGACGCTCAAGACAGTGCGGACGCCTGATCTTGCTGATCCCATGCCGATACCGGGCCTGAACGCAGTGGGAAAAGTATTCTGGCCGCAACTACTGGCTTGCCTGCCCGGCGGCGGGCGGCGCGGCGACGTTCTGTTTGAATACGCGCTTGACAATGGCGCCACCGTTCGATCGCCGCTGCTTTTTGTCGACAACGCGGCGGCCCACGACGCCGCGTCCATGCAAAACGTCGTCCAGTATTACATGGGGCTGCCAAAGCCGGATCTTCTCGCCGACGATCCCGACCCTGGCCTCGCATGCTATCTGCGTTTCGCCAAGCTTGGCGCAGGCCCTGTACGCTATGCCGACGAACGAACCAGCGGCGAGTGCACATTCAAGACCACATCATGGGTACTTGGCGCGCGTGGTTGGTTAAGCACATCTCCCGACCCCGGCGTGGTTGTTACGGGAGCGTCCGCAGGCCCCTCAGGGGTGATCCGGCTAACTCTCGCCGCGCTGAAGTCCTCGATTACCGATCTCTCGGCTGATGCAGCGGCTGGCGGTAAAATCCTGGTTTATGGTGTCGTTGGCACAATCGAGGCCAACAACGCCTGGCTCTTCAGTATTGTGAAGGCGTCAAACCCGCCGCAGATTGATCTGACGGGGTCCAAATTCCAGAACGCTTATGTGTCAGGAGGGCACGTGAGCGACTCGGTCGTGCTTGTCACCAATGCGCAGGCAGCCCCCGCGGGCGCAAAGGCGCCGGGCGTGATCCGCCTTACCCTCGACACGCTCAAGCGAGGTCTAACAGATCTCAACCAGGCCCAGAAGCCAGTCATAATCTCCGGTGTGCTCGGCACGACGGAAGCCAACGGCACCTGGCCCTATGAGGTGATCTCAACAACCCCGGCGCTGATCGACCTCACCTTCTCGAAGTTTGTCAACACATTCAAGACCAGCTCGCTCGCTATTGCCAGCGGCAGCCAGGCCTCTGTCGAAGCACAGGGGTTCGGAATGGATGCGTTCATGGAAGGACGTGACCAGCCGCCGTTCTATCCAATCGCCTCCAAGGCGCGGATCACCGTGGATAAGGTCGATCAGCTGACGGGGCGTCCGAATACGGCGATCGAAGTGACCTTCGACCCGACATTCGTGCGGCACGGGTTCGATCCAGCCACCAATCCGTCGGAAGTGTTCCTCGACGTTCTCAATCCCGATATTCAGTTCGACCCGACCGCGAATACAGCCAGCACCGGTGGTGTTGCGACGACCAATTCGTTACTGGTCGCGCTCGGACGCAAATCCGGATTGATAGGAGGCACGAAGACCACAAAGGCTGTCACCTCTGATATCTGCAATCAGCCGCGATCTGACGGCCTGGATTGCGGTGTGTCAAAAGGAACGATTTCGGTTCCGGTGCCATTTTCAGCTACGGCCGCAATGCCCGCGGCAATGCTCGCGCCTCCAGCCGCGGCTGTGCCTCCGCCGCCAGCAGCTGTCACAGTTGCTCCGGCCAACCATACGGCTGCACCGCCGCCGCCTCCGCCGCTCGACCCGATACCCACTCCTTACAATCTTGCGTCGGCTCTCGCGGGACGCTTCGACCCCGTTGAATTCTTTGGTGGCGCGTTGAAAGACGCGAAGCTACTCGGCGTCGTCCCGCTGAAGGACATTCTGCGGGCAGCACTGATAGCGGCCGCTCCCCAATTGATGGAAGCCACCGACTATGCTGCCGCCGCCGCCGACACCGCGGTCTGGCCGGCGATGAAGCTGCTGTTCGATACGTTGAAGCCAGCCGCGGGTCTCATTGCGAGCGCGATCAGTACTGCGGAAACGACCGCCAACACATCGCTGAATAATCTAGGTAGCGGCATAACCCTCTCCCTGCTCTATCCGGCTTTTTATAGCTCCCTTGAACAACTCAAGAGCACTGCAGCCAGGATTGGCGGCCTAACGATCGACTTTGACAAGACAGCCGATCAGACAACAGACAACGTCGAGCTCGTCTATGGTCTGGTGAGCCAGTTCAAAACCAATGTCGACAACGTCGCCAAGCAGACGAAGAAGTTGGCACAGGATCCAATGCCAACCATCGTCCAGGATGCGTTGCAAACGCTGACGAAGCAATGGACGATCCTTCGAACTCTGGTCCAAAGCAATCAAGCCACCAATATCGTCAGCATCCTGACTGGCACTTTACTCGATCCCAATCAAATGCTGGATCAGATCTTTGCCGTTCTGATTCCCGATGCGACAAAACCAGACCCGGCGTTGTCCGTTCCGTTCGAACTACTATTCGGTCGCCTCGACGACTCGGCAACAGCGCCGGTGCAATTTCCCGCGCCCGCCGCTCATACGCCACCCACGCCCGCACAACTCAAGCAGCAATTCGCGCGGATCATCGCCAACCCCGCAGATGTCCTGCCACGCCTCCAACAGGCTCTGTTCTACGAAGCCTTCGCGCAGCCATTCGCGAGAATGCTCGCCAGCGTACAGCAATTGCAACAGCAAATCACTGGAGACATCAATTGGGCAAGCACCACGCTTGCAAATCAGTTCACGTCAGTGCTTCGTCGCAACGCTCCAGCGGCGCAGAACAGCGGCTTCGCGGCCTTCGGATGGGCAATCCTGTCCGACATGGAGCGCAACATCGCGCAAACCGTGAGCGCGGGGCAGACAATCAAGCTAGGCCAACTACCCAGCCAAACCCAGCTTGAAAACGCCGCTCGCGCCGCGATCCGAAACAATCTCCCACAACTCAACGCGACCCTTCAAAATTGGCTGAAAGCCGCCACCCAAGCCGCGAAGGACTCCAAAGATGATCTGACCAGGTTTGGAAAATCGCTTTCGGCTACAGCTCCGGCTTACCAGACGGCGATGACCAAGGCCGCCGCAGCACAGAAGTGCGCGGAAGACTTCGCCAAACTCACCAGCCTCTATGGGAACCTGCCGCAAGCCACGCTCAACGAGCTCGTCAAGGCCTTGAGTGCAGCTGCCAATCAGGAAATCCAGTCCGTCGCCGCGGATCTTGAAGGGCAACTCGCCGAACAGGCCAAATCGAAAGCCGACGGTCTCGCCCCGCGCCTGTTCGACATCGTGAACAACGTCATCGACACCGTGATTCACTCGGCCGTGGCGACGACGATCGCCAGGACTGCAGGGACTCTTACTACGCTTGCATGCGATAGCGTTTCAGACGGATACAGACTTATTCGCAAGCTGGCCGTTGGCCTCGTCCAGCCAGCCGACGCTCTGGACAAGCTGGCCAACAGCATCACCAGCCAGCTGAACGACATCACGCAACAGCTTGGTGTGCTGCAAATCCCGGCCGGAGCGCCGCAACACGCCATTAACGTCGTGGTCGGCTTGCGGGCGGCTCTTACACGCAGCCTGCAGCAGCTTGGAAACGTTGTTCTCGAGTTCGAGAAGATCCGGCTACAGCTGCCCGACGGAAGCGATAAGAATGACGCACCCACAATCGAAGCATATTGCAAGAATTCCGCGCAGCTGATCAGCTATGTAGCAAATTGCGTCGATTTGCGGCGACGGGCAGCGCAGGCGATTGTCGATTCGCTAAAGCAGGTCAATTCGGCGATCGCCGCACTGGCTCAGCTGGCGGCAGCGAATGCCGCCCCTCCGGATCCGAACGCGCCAGTGCAGCAATCGATCGCGTCGGCCGCCGCCTCACTGACCAAAAGCCTGAACGGGATCGGCGACACACTGGGCCAGCTGGCGATCGGGGTTACCGTCAGCTACGCATTAACCGCGGCTGGCTCAACGGTCTGGCCCGACCTGAATCAGACTATCAATATACTTGCTGCCAATCTGTCGGGCGCGGCACAGCAGGCTGTCAATTCTACGCTCAGCGAGTTCAGCGCCTTCGTCGATGATATTCAGCCGCTCAACAAGCCACCTTATACTGCCGCTGACGCCGCGGTTCTGGCCGACAAAATCCTCCAATTCACGACGCTCAGTGATCGCAAGCTTGCCGGTCTTTTGCTGCAGTCCGCGCCCCCAATTTCCGATATCTGGTCGAAAATATCCACGCCTTTGGCGGCGGGCGTGGCCACGATCGTCGGAGGCCTAGTTGATGTTAATGCAGCGGTGCATCAGGCCGCGCAATCTGTCCTTGGCGTGCTTACGTCCGATTCTGGATCAGGCACCAGCCTGATTGCCCTCTCCGACATCGTTTCCCCAAGCATCCTGTCGGCGCTGAAACAGGCGGACCTACAAGTGCAGGCGGATTCGACGGCGCTGACCAGTTTGCAAAAAGCATTAAAGGTTGCACCGCCGGATCCGATTGGCGTCGCCGATCAAGCGAAATCGCTGCTCGATAGCTGGAAGAAGAACAAGCCTGGTGTGGCCCAGCTCGTGCAGGTCGTACAGACCATCGTGGATGCGGTCACGACCGGGCACTTTGCTACCCTGTTCAATGTTGCGCAGCTGGAGGACGATCTAGCGCGTGCCGTTGCCGAACTTGTCCCGGCCCGCATCCGGCTCAACTACGATTTTGATACTGCACTATCCGATTTCCCATCCGGCGATCCGATCTTTGCGATGGACCCAGGCTACGGCCCTGTCGAACCGGGCCAAGAGGATATTCGCAACGATCTCGACTTGCGCGCGCAGATCTCTGTGAACCTCATTACCGGGGAGCGAGATGTCTCGGCGACTGGTTATATTCGTCCGTTCCAGTTGCACCTGTTGGGTGACGCCCTCGATCTCGCAACAATTCACTTTAAAGGCGCCAGTTTTCAGGCTTCACCAGGATCTGATGTGAAGTTTAGCGCCGATATCGCCGGCACCGAGATCGGCGCCCTGCTATCGTTCCTCGAGGTTATTGAGGACTATCTTTCTCCTTCGGGCGGCAACGGATTCTATCGCGCAATCGAGTTGGTGCCGCCCCAGATCGAGGTAGGATACAAGTTCTCACAGGACGACCTGGTTCTCGGCGGTCTGATCTTCCAGAACATCGACTTCAGTATCGGTGCCATCCTCCCGATCGACGGTAGACAGGCAGAGTTCCAATTCGCTCTCGCCAGCCGCGCCAACCCGTTCCTGATTTCGGCTCCGCCGCCGACACCCTATGGTGGTGGGGGCTTTATTGGACTCCGGGCGACAGCCCAAGGTGTCGTAGCGTTTGAGATTCAACTTGAGTTCGGTGCGATATTCGGAATTCAGTTCGGCCCATTGCACGCCAGCGCAAGAATCACCGCTGGCATCTACTTGTTAAGCGAAGCCGGTGGCTATCGTGTGCTGCAAGGCTTCGTGCAGGCGGTTGGTGAAGGTAACATCGCCTGCTTTTCGGTTGCGGTCCTCATCCAAATCACGACGAGTCAGCAATCCGATTCATCGATGTCGGGAAGCTCGACCTATGCGTTCACGTTCAAGATCAGCAGCTTCTTTGAAATCTCGTACAGTGTCACCGCGAGCTACACTAATCAGGGAAGCAAGTCGGCAAGGCATACCCAAGTCTCGTGGAACGAAAGCAGCGTGAACGACTATGCCGATGCGGACGATCCTGCCGATCCACCGGCGCTGCTTCACCTGAAAGACGCGGGAGCGGCAGCGGATGCCTACGCGCAGCAGACGCGTCGCAGAAGAGTGACGAAACCCGCGAAAACAAAACCCAGGACTCGCACCGTCGGGCCGGCGATGCAGACCGATTGGAAACAATATCGCAAATATTTCGCAATCTAGATGCGGGGTGATTCAATGGCGGATGACATTGCAAACGTCGGCGTACGATGTCTCGCGGTTCCAGATGGAATTGCAGTGTCCAGCGGTAGGGCGCGCCTCAGCCTTGTCTTGACACCCGATCTCCGGCCATCTGCTCCCGGCCCCAAGGTGCCATTGGGTAACTGGCCGATGGCAATCGCTGACCTGATGAAGGATCACAAGCTCAGGATCTATCTCGGCACGGACAACACTTTCACATCAATCTCGCCTTCGTTCCGCGAGACCGATCCCGCTATGGCGCGGCACCCCGACCCCAGCAACCTCTGGAAGAAAATTTTCTCTACTACGGATGGCTCAAATGGCTTCCTCGCTCTTTATCAAGCCTTGAACGACGATGTCGTCAAGCGGCAGCCCAATGTCGCGATCTCCAGAAATTTGAGCAAGATTCGCGACAAGATGAGGGTCGACAAATTAAACAATAAAACGGATGACCACTCCACCCGCGTCCTGGACGCGCTTGCCGGACATACGACGACATTCGGTACTTTGGCGCTGCGCCACGATTCAATGAATTGGGTGCAGACCCGTTACCTGGATGAAGCGATCAACGCCTTTCACAACGACTCGCATTTTCTCAGACTATTCGCGCTTCTGGCTGCGCAAGAAATCCGAAGCAAGGGAACCGAAGCGGCCAAACCCGCACTTTCGGCACTGGCCGATTCATACCGCACCGAGGCTCAGTCGATCCTCGGCGACAACGCGGTCGATTGGGTCAACTCTATGGGTGCCGCGTTTGCTGCGCAGCCGGCGCAACACAGACTTTTGCACAGCGTTCAGGCCAGCGTGCTGACACAGCTTCTGCAGGCAGGGCTCGGCCATCCCCCAGGCGATGCCTTTGGCCTCCTTCGGCAGCTCGCGTCGAGTTCCCTTCCGACCGATTCCGGGCTCGCCGCGGATCTTGGTGCGGCCATGGAACACATGCTGCGCCGCGCGTTGGACATACCGACTACCAAACCGAGTGGCACTGATCATTTCCTGCAAGGGCGCGGACAGGGACAGGCGATGATGCGCGCGCTGTTCCGCAACGCGGCGCGACAGCACGGGAAATCCCGCGCTGCTCATCCTGACGTCAAGGAAATGGCCGACATTCAGGCCGTGCCCAGCGCTCAAGCGCAAGCAAGCAAAAACTTCGCGAGCTTCCACCAGCATTGGCGAAACACGGTAACGCCTACGCCAGCCACCAAACCGGATCTCGAGGCGGCCCGGCGAAAATTCTTTGGCATTCGCGCGCTGCCGGGGCTCGCCAAATTCCTTCGGCTTACCGTGGACGTCGAATTAGACGTCAAACTAGCCGATTTGAAGACTTACAATCGTGTCGCCGCGATGTTCGTGGACGATCCTCAAGACAACCAAAAATATGGCGATGACATTCATCATAAACCTGACCTGACTGCATTGATGGGAGACGCTGATGGCCAGGCTTGTTTCCGTCCGGCCAGCTGTACAACAGCGGGCTCCGTACCGCCTGACCTCAACGACGCCATCCGCATCCGAAACGGGGTGGTTGACCTTCGCGCCTCCGAATCCACGAGCGCGGATCCCCGCTTTATGATCAGCATTCTCGACCTCCCGGCGGCCATAACTTCGTTGCGAATGAAGGCCGAGCAGGACGGCGGAGCGCAGCGGGATGGCACCCTTCTCGCCAGTGTCTCGAACAAGACGCCCGAGCGGCAATCGCGCGGCCTTCAGTTGATTGACAACCAGGCCCAGCACCAAATCGCCAGCCACGCGGCGCAAACCGTCTCCGCCCAACCAGGTAGCCAGACCCGACCATTTTTCGCAGAAGACCTTGTCATCGGTTATCGCCCATACGTCCAGCGCTTCCGACACGGCGTTGCTTTAACCGGCGATCCGTGGCGATCTTTGGTTGCGCGAAAGATATCGATTGACGACATTGCATCCACTCTCAACAGTGCCGCTTATCACCAAGTTCAGGCACGTGATCACGGTTACGTTCGTCCGGCTCTCAAGGCACAAGGCGATTCTCAGACCTCCGGTCCTCACACGGTTCCCCTGACGGCACCCGCGTCAGGGGTTATCGTTGCCTCCCCGACCACTGACGGACAAATGTTTGCATGGATGGGGGCCAGCCTCGGCTTGTCGACCGATCCCGGCACGTCAGACGCCGCCCAATCAGGTCCCGGCGAGAATTCGAATGACGATCTCGCACTTGACATCGAATACAGATTTTCCGGCGACCCGCAGGATTTGCAACCAGCCTTGCGGATCGGCGACAGCTACAGGATGGGTCTTGCCCCGGTCTACCCCAACTGTGGCGGACCGACGTTCGAGGAGGCTTGCGCGGTGTTCTCTCGTACGGGAGCGGAGATCATCACGCTCGGCGACACCTCGAATGGCGACACGGCATTCAAATTCGGGCCGCCGCGCGACATTCCGGCACCAGCCGTGTTGATATCGGACGCCGAAGCCCGCGACTGGCAACGTAGCGAGAAGAAAGCGACGGCCGAGAACGGCAATGCGGAGAACGTCGCGCGGATCGTGCTGCGTAGCGCCGCGAACCCGGCCTTCGACAAGGACAACGTCAAGCGCTATCTGGTGCCGCCGCGCGCCAGTTTCGAGGTCGCCGAACAATCCGGGATGTTTGACAACGTATCTGTTGCCATTCCTCCAGGCGCATTCGACAGCTACGAGCAAAATCCGCAAAGCGGAGGGTTCCCAAACGACGCGCCTGCGAAGCCAACGAAGAACTCGCCCCAAACATCCCGCTCGGCGATATTGCGACCCGCCGAACATGCCGCTCCGCCGAAGGCGCGTTATTATCCGGATCCACTAGCAAGGAATTTGAAGGTATCCTTTGAGCGGAACGGTGCGTCGCCGGAAGGATTTCCCGAGTCAATTCCGAACCACGCTTTCTGGAAACAGGGAGCTTCGCCGGTAACCGCACAACCGATCGAGATAGTGTTCAAGCGCTGGCACAATGGACGCATGGGTGGCCAGATTGATTTCGTCGATACGACGGGCAAGGTCGCCAGCGTCAAATCCGGAGCATCGCGGACAGTCCCGCGGCTGGCGATCGAGATTGCCCCGGCGGAGGAAGTGACACTTCGGTTCTGGTGCGTGCCGGATCGTTCCGATCTATTGCGAAGCCACGCTGTACTTGGAACACATGTGCAAGTCGCGGCAAAAGGTCTCGTGACACAAGCGCTCGCAACCAAGCAGCCACCCGGCTTCAATGACCCGGCATTCCTCGGTGCCGTATCGCACGGGGTTGAGCTTATGTC
>NZ_JBAURI010001333.1:0-8882 GCF_049581145.1 Bradyrhizobium sp. | reverse complement strand
GTCCGGCGCCGGTGAAAAGCTTGTCTTCAGGGGCAGCAATGGCGATTCGTGGTTCCTTGGCCGGGATCTCCAGACCGGATTGCCTGCGGTCAAGCACGTCGCGAATCCCGAGTCAGGCGGCCACGTCTCTTATCTGGACATTGAAAGCTTTCTTTCGGGCGGCCACGGACCGGAACATCAGGCACTCAGGCATTTGATGGCGGCCGAGCGCGGGGCCACGCTCCTCATCGCCTACGACATTCATCCTGCACAGGGCGCGGCTTATGAAGCACTCGTCGAAGCGATCCAATCCTTGGGAGCCTGGTGGCACCATTTGGAGACTGTCTGGATAGTCCGGTCCGTCAAAGCGCCGGAGGAGATTCGGGATAGACTGAAATCTCATATCGGCGCCGACGACCAGGTGCTGATATTTGATATCACGGGCGACAACGCAGCATGGGCAGGCATCAACGAGTCGGGGAGCACGTGGTTGAAGGACAACATCGCCCGCGAACGCGACGTGCTTGCGCAGGATTGAGCTGCTCCTGGGCCTCGGTGCGAAGACGTATCGTTTTTGTGCATTTGGACCCTCATCCCGAGGGGCTGCCTCGAAGGATGACCGCTTTGCACGGCCGTCGCCCGCGGCCATCCTTCGAGGCGCATCGCTTGCGCGACGCCCTCTCCATGAACACGGCCGGATCCTGTGTTCATGGTCCGTGTGCAGCGCCGATTTTCGGAGCTGGGGGCTCAGGATGAGGTTCGCGGGAACAGGCTGATATGATTCAACTTCGCTGAGGCGGATCGCGGCACGCGCCCGGCGCGCATCAGACGAGTCCTTGCAGCGGGCCGAACGCCGGCGGCGGCACGCGGCGTCGCGAGGCCCGCTCGTAGGCCGAGGCGATGCGCACAATGACGTCCTCCTTGCCGGGCTCGCTCCTGAACACCAGCGAGAACGGCAACCCGGGCGCCGGCAGCGGCGTCGGCTCGGATGAGGCCGTTGGCACATAGCGCTTGCGATCATCGGACAAGGTGAAGACCGGATCATAGCACACATCGACAAAGCCCGCGGGAACGAGGATCTCGGTCAGACCGGCGTTCGGGCCGTAGAACGACTCCCAGGTGATGTTGTGCATGCCGCCGCGCGGCTGATTGGCATGGCCGATCTTGCCGGGCACCCACGGTGAATGCAGCCGGACAAAAGCGTCGAGCTTGTTCTCGTAGAGCACCATCATGTCGACGCGCCGCAGCAGTTCGCGCAGCATCACGCGCTCGTTGACGCCCTGCCGTCCGTCGAGCGGGTTGCGCGGATCCGACAGCGCGTCCCAATTCAGGAACGCGGCGCGCTGGTCGTCGCCCCAGAATTTCGATCGCGCGTTCAGCTCCGCGAAGCTGGTCAGCGTTTCCGTCATCCCGAGCGATTGCCAATCGGCGGCGCGGCGCATGAGATATTGCTGGATATGGAGACGAAAGGTGGTCGCGAGTTCCTGCTCCTGGATGGTGTGGATGTCGAGGTTGCGCGGCGGCGCGATCCGCCCCTCCGCCAGCGCGACGCAATAGTCGATCGGCTTCATGGCTCCGCTGCCGAACACCTTGGGCGGAATCACCGACATCTCGGCGCCGGCCGCGACCGTCGGCGAGGCGAGGCTCGGCATCGCGCATGGCACGAACGGGGTCGGGATGATCGCTTCGGCGACCTCCCTGTAGACCGGCAGACCGTCCGGCCCGAGCCGGAACAGGATGTCGGGCATGAAGATCGGGACGAGCCTTGCGACCGCGTCGCGAAAGCTCGGCGCCATCTTCTCGAGGCTGGAATCGCTGTTCCAGAGCGGGTCGACCGACTCGACCAGCGTGGCGCCCAGATGCGCGCCGAGGACGTCCCGGATTTCCCTGTCGGCTGCCGAGACGATCGGCCCCTCCGCGAGCGAACCCGGCGGCGTGATCATGGACTCGCGGATGACCCCGATTCGCATCCCAGCCAGTGCCCCCTTGTCGCTCGATGCGGCGAGGTGGCTCACGAACGGCGTCGAGAGGATGGATGAACGGGGGACGGTCGTGAACACATCGCGTGGATCGTAGTAGCCGTTGTCGCGGTCGCGCAACGCATCCACCACCTTGGCGCAATCGAACACCGAGCGGCAGATCACGCCGGTACGATCGGTGTAGATGTCTGCGCCGATCGCCCCGCCGTTGAAGCCGAGCATCGCCTTGTGCGGCAGAATCAGCGCCACCGAGTTGTGGTTGGCGGGGCCGCGGCACGAGGCGCGGGTCTCTTCGCCGAGGCTCGCCATCACGAGGTTGGTCGAAACCGACAGCGCCGAGCCCGAGCTCGAACCGAGCGACGCGGAACGGGTCGTGTCGTACGGATTGGACGGATTGCCGCCCCAGGTCGAGCGCTGGTAGCCGAGCGTCGAGGGCAGGATCCTGTCGGGCAGGTCGGCGCCGCCGGGATCTCCGGCGCGGCCGTTGTATTCCGTGCTGACGGCCTTGGCGTAGATGATCGCCCCCTTGTTGCGGAGCTGGTCGACCAGGATGTGATCGCGAGCCGGGAAGTCGATGTCGTAGGCCGCATCGCCGCCGCCGAGCGAGCGCATGTCCTTGCAGTCGAACGGGTCCTTGAACGAGAACACGACGCCGTACATCGGCATCGCCGCGAGATCCGGATTGCGGCCATACGCCGCGTCGAGTTCGGCCGCCCGCTCCAGCGCGTCGGGGTAGCGGCGGAAAATCTCGCAGACGGCAGGAGCCCCTTCGGGCAGCGGGCCATCGTCAGGATGGCGATCATAGTCGCCACGGCAGACCACCGAGCGCTCGCCACGGATGTTCAGCGTCGACAGCGCGTTGAGCTGGGTACCCTCGGGGATGCCGACGACCATGCCGTATTGCTGCTGTACCGCTGGATCGGACCTCGTCGCCTCCATCCGGCCGAGCTCGAGCGGCTTGCCCTGGTACTTGTCGAGATCGGGATAGATCGAGGCGACCGGCACGGTCTCGGTCGGAAATGACAGCGGCTTGCCGGCGCGCACCGTGCCCGTCGCCGGTTCGATCGGCGCCCCATCAGCGGTGACGAGCAGGCTCGCCGGCCCGTTGTAGGCCCTGGCGCGTTCGATGTAGTGGCGGACGATGTCGACGCAGGTGGTTTCGCCCGAAACGATCGCAGCCTGCATCTCGGCAATGGTCGCCTCCTCCAGACGGAAGCGTTGATGCGCGCGCTCGGACGGCTCTGTCATGGCTGTCTCCTTCTAAGTGACCGGGGTCGATGCAACGAAGGCCGTCTATCCCGCTGAATTCCCGGCCAGAATAACAATTTCGCTGGCCGAAATCAGCTTTTTCCGGCGGGGGGTGTGCTCGGCGTCGTTCATGATGCGGGCGCGCGCATTCATGGGCTTATCGTCGGCATGGCTCTCCTGCAGCCCTGCACCTCCACAGCGTCACGCCGATCTGGCGCGTTATATGCGTAGTCCACGTCAGAACCCGAAGCCTTGTCGGGTTTCCGACGTTGAACCCACACCAGGAGCATATCGTGCCTTCACTGCAGGAAATCCGTACCGTCGTGACATTGGCGCCCGCCAAGCCCGCTGGATTGGGCGATTTGGGCGCGCCCATGGCCGACACGACCGTGGTCAAGAGGGGACGCGCGCACGAGTTCGCGCAACTTCTGCAGGACGGTAAAGTCGGCCGCCGCTTCCAGGATCTTCGCGTCGTCGTGATCAAGACAGTTGAGGACGCGCTCCCATCCGCCAAATTATTCGTCCAGTTCGAGGTGTTCGGCGACAACACCGCAGCGCCCACCAACGGGACAGGCTTCGACGCGGTGCTCTACGCCGGCGCGCGGCAATCGGCCTGCCTGTCATCGAGCAGCCTGTTCCTGCCCTACGCCAATTTCTGGTACCCGAACCGTTTCGTGTTCGAGGTGCCGATCGCGGACTTCGATCAGGCTGACCGTTTCGAATTCATCGCGAAGTCGGAAGCGGTTCGCAGTATCGAATTGGGGTAAATCGATTTAATGACCGGCGCATCGAAAGGCTTCGCATCGGAATGGTTGCAACGACATCGCGGGCTGGGTCTGCTGCGCCTGGCTGCGCTGTATGCTGATGCGGACGGAATTCCCGACCAGGAAACGATTGACGCGATCGCCCTGATCCTGGAAGCAGGCGCGCTCGCCGACACGTCGCCTTGCCCGATGTGGCCGGAACTGGCCGGCGGCCTCATGGACCGCCAACCCGGAACGATGATTTGGGTCTTGCGCGAATCGGGCGTCTTGCAGGCAATCCTGCCCGAAATCGCTGATCTGTTCGGAGTGCCGCAAATCGCGGATGATCCATCCGAGGTTGATCTCGGCGTTCACCTGATGCGGACCTTGAACGAGACGGCCAGGCTTGGAGCTCCCTTGGAGGTCCGCTTCGCCGCCCTGGTGATGAATGTCGGCAAGTCAGACTCGCCAGTTGAACATCTGCCCGTTCACTACCGCCATGTCGAGCGCGGCGGTCCGCGCATCGAGGGGATCTGCGCGCGGTTCGGGGTTCCCGATGCATGCCGGGACATGGCCATGCTGGCCCTGACCGAGTCCGAGCGCGTGCATCGCGTGTCCTCGATACGCGCCGGCCCGATCGCCGCCATGCTGGAACGGCTCGGCGCCTTTGACCGTCCCGCGCGATTCCGCAATCTCTTGCTGCTCTGCCTCTGTGACTACAATGCCTATGCGCGGTTGCTCGAGCGGCCCTACGGGAAGTCTGCGATACTAGAGGCGGCACTGGCCGCCTGCGGCGAGATCGATCACGACGACACGATCGAAGCGATCGGCGACGCCGCGTTCGCGGACTGGCTCCGCTCGGCCCGCGCCGGCGCCATAGCGGAGGCGCTCCGCTCGCTGCGCTGGCCCACGGATTAGAGCCATGAGGCACCGCGACGATCCGCACCTGCGCCTGCAATTTTTGGTCAATTCCGCATGGGCGGACGATACCGGCGAAGCTCTTCCGCGAATCCTTGAGGCCTTCGAGGCCCTGATCGTCGCGCCGGCCATGGTTGCGGAGAGCGCTGGCGCGTGAAACCTGTCCAACTGCCGGGAGGCCCGAATTGAGCGGGGATGTATGAGCTATCCACTCGTCAAACGCGTGACCCATCGAATACTCGGCGACATGCTGCGGATGATGTTGAGCGAGCGGCAGTTTCTCGATCTGACCCTGGACGAGGGCCGGACGTTGTCGCGCGCCTTCACCGCTGTGGCACATGACTGGCGCCGTACCGATCTCATCTATTTGAGCCCGGTCGGAAGCGACGCCGAGTTCTCGGCCGCGGTCACCCAGCAAGGCCTTCAGGTGGCGACGCCGGACGGTGTCCACCGCCTGAATTGGGACGATGTGACCGAACTGGCCGAACGCCTGGCAGTGGAATGAGGCCGCCGACATCCGCTGTTCGCCTCGGCAGAACCATCCTCGGTTCACCGCTTGCCCGAGTCGACTTAGAGCTCCTTGAGCTGATTTGCGAGCAGTGAGACACGACCGATGGCTTTCGCGAGCTTCTGACGATCGGTGTCGGCCATGATCTGCTGCAGTGTTTGACGGAGCGCCACCAGATCAACCGGTTTCGGAAACGGCGGATAGACGACGAGACCAAGAGACGTCGCGACCAGGACGTTGTCGTCGCGTGCGCGGTCGTCGGAGCCGCTGATGATCAGGATCGGCGCCCGACAGTCCAGTTCGGCAAGCAATTCGATGACCTCCCGGCCGGATCGCTCCCCTAGAGAAAGATCCAGGGTGATGCAATCGAAAGTCCGCCGACGCAGCAAGGTGGCTGCGCCTTCGACCGAGTCGGCGCCAGTCGTCGTGAAGCCGGCCTTGGCGCCGATCTTGCGAAGAATCGCCAGATGGACCTCGGTATCTTCGATCACGAGAAGTTCGTTCGGCATTTTCTTGTCCCGCCTGAGGGGCATGATTGTCGGCAACCCCCTCCTTTTCTAATTCGGCCCCCCTGATCCTGCCGTAAACATCCCATCCCGCAAAAATACGGGAGCGGTGACGCGACACGGTGGCAAAAAAGCGTGATCACCGAGGAGAGCGCGTATAAGCCGTAAACCATTGCGTGCGGGGATGCCGGGTGATTTCCGGTGCGACCGCTGTGAATACTCGTGTGCTGACTTTCTACCAATATGCGCACCCGAGGCTGCGGGTGCAGCGGGCGCCCGGCGTACCCCACGCCCTCTGATCAAGAGGGCCTCGAATTTACAAGCAAAACTCGCGCGACACGCGCGGCGAGAATGCGAAGCTATTTCCGGTGTCATTGTGAGCCAACGGGTCGGCGCAAGACGCCGCTCGACGATAAGGCTCGCAATGGCATACAGCGCAGCCAGTCGACGCAAGACGGCTCCCTGTTACCGTTCAAGCTGCCTGTGGCAATCCCCATGCACGAAAGTCCTGCTGGCGGGAGCAGCCGGAGTTGGGCATGGTGTGCTGCAAACAGGCCCGGCCAGGGCCGAGGCGGCAACGGCCGCCGACCAGGGAGGACATCTTGCCGGTTCACCACGACCACTGGATTGCGCATTTCGGCCGCCGGACGCCGGACAAGGTCGGGGTGGTCGAGCTCTCTGGCGAACGCCGCTTCACCCATGCGCAATTCGACGCCCGCATGATCGGCAAGAACCACAACTCGACCCCCTGCGCGAGACTTTTGCGACGCTCTCGGTCAGCGATCTCGTGGCCAGGGCCTCCTGACCATGCCGCGATCGATCCTGCTTGGTCGCATTTGGACGCGTGAAGAGTCCCCTCACCCGGCGCGCCCCGCCAACCTCTCCCCGCAAGCGGGGCGAGGGGAAGAGCACGCGCTCTCGGGCTTCGCCGCGGCGATCGCGCTCGACTTCCGCCAGCCCTCTCACCGCCCCGTAAACAACAAAGGAATGCTCTCAATGAACTGCAAAACCCTCTCGCTGCTGGCCGCGACCACCGCGTTCGCGGTGCTCTTGAGCCCGGCCGCGTTCGCGCAGAAGAAGTACGATACCGGCGCGGGCGATACCGAGATCAAGATCGGCAATGTCGAGGCCTATAGCGGGCCGGCCTCCGCCTATGGCGTCATCGGCAAGACCGAGGAGGCCTATTTCAAGATGATCAACGACCAGGGTGGCGTGAACGGCCGCAAGATCAATTTCATCTCCTATGACGACGGTTACAGCCCGCCCAAGACGGTGGAGCAGACCCGCAAGCTGATCGAGAGCGACGAGGTGTTTCTGGTGTTCAACGCGCTGGGCACGCCGACACAGTCGGCGGTGCAGAAATATCAGAACAGCAAGAAGGTGCCGCAGCTGTTCGTGGCGACCGGCGCCAGCAAGTGGAACGATCCGAAGGACTTTCCCTGGACCATGGGTTTTCAGCCGAGCTACCGGGTGGAGGCGCGGATCTTCGCCAAATACATTCTCAAGGAGAAGCCCAACGCCAAGATCGCGGTGTTCTATCAGAATGACGATTTCGGCAAGGACTATGTCGCAGGCCTGAAGGACGTGCTCGGCGACAAGGCGGCCAGCCTGATCGTCGCGGAAGAGAGCTACGAGACCACCGAACCGTCGATCGATTCCCACATCGTCAAGCTGAAGGGCACCGGCGCCGACGTGTTCGTCGACATCGCGACGCCGAAATTCGCGGCGCAGGCCATCAAGAAGATGGCGGAGCTGGAATGGAAGCCGATGCACCTGATGACCGACGTGTCGATCTCGATCGGGGCGGTGATGAAGCCGGCCGGGCTCGATGCCTCCGAAGGCGTGCTGTCGGCGGGATACCTGAAGGACGCCTCCGATCCGCAGTGGAAGGAGGACGGCGGCATGCGCGACTTCCTGGCCTTCATCGACAAGTACATGCCGGGCGCGAACGTTTCCGATACCAACCTGGTCTATGGTTATGCCGCGGCGCAGACCATGGTGCAGGTGCTGAAGCAATGCGGCGACGATCTGACCCGCGAGAACGTGATGAAGCAGGCCGCGAGCCTGAAGGATTTTGCGCCGGAGACCCTGCTCCCCGGCATCACGATCAACACCAGCCCGACCGATTTCGCCCCGATCGAGCAGCTCAGGATGATGCAGTTCAAGAGCGGCAAGTGGGACTTCTTCGGCGACATCATCAGCGCCGAGACGGGGGGCTAGCCCGGAGCGTGAACCTGCTCGGTCTTACGTCGTCGTCCTGGCGAAAGCCGGGACCCATAGCCAAAGAATGCGATTTGTTGCGACGGCCTCGACCACTCGGCCTGATCGATGGATCACCCGCTATGGGTCCCGGCGCAAGGCCGGGACGACACTGTGTGTGAGGAGGCCTTTTCGCGCTATGCCTGCAGCAGCAGCGCGAACGACTCGTCGGTGGTGCGGCGCAGGTGCGCGCGATAGACCGCGTAGTTGGCATCGTCGGGCGAAATCCGCCCCATGGTCGGATTGAGCACGCTCTTGATCTGCAAAAACGCGATTGGCGCCGCGATCGGCGTCAAATGCGAGCCGCGCCCGGCCATCAGCGTCGTGAGGATGCCGTACATCTCGCCGGTCTGGGTCGGGCGCGACACCGTGATCAGGCGATGCTGGCCATGCCGGTTGGTGACGAGATAGATGAAGCCGGACTGATGCGGCACCGCGACTTCGCCCCATTGGGTGAACGCCGCGTCCTGCCGCTCGCCTTCCCGAAACAGCAGCGACGATGCCGCCTCGTCCCAGGCGATCTCGGTGCGATAGGCGTACACCGCGTCCCTGTCGCCGAACGAGGGTCGTACCGTGACATAGCTGCCCTCGAGCCACGCCACGGCGCGGCGGGAATACGACCCCAGACTGTCCGGCGCGACGTCGCCATTGCTCGCAGCCGGCGCGGCCGGAGCGCTCGGCGCTTGGCGCAGGGAGACGCCGAGCGCCTGCTCGAGCCGCACCGTGGTGGCCAGCGTGAACG
>NZ_JBAURI010001332.1:0-1641 GCF_049581145.1 Bradyrhizobium sp. | reverse complement strand
AGCGCGGTCCTTTTCGGGAATGACTTCGCGGATCTTGTCCTCGACTGACTGGAATATCCGCTCCGTGGATTCGATGCGGGTTCCAGCCGGTGCGCGAACGTGGAGCTGGATCTGGCCGGCATCGATCAGCGGAAAGAAGTCGCGGCCGACCAACGAGAGCATCACGGCGCCGAGACTGAGTACCAGGCCGGCGGCGATCGGCACCATGAGGCGGCGCCGAAGCAATACGGCCAGGAATGCCGAGTATCCCCTCCGCAGGCGCTCGAACCCGCGCTCGAATGCGGCGGAAATCCTCGCGAATGGACCGGCCGGTTCGTCGTCGTCGGTATGACGCCGTTCACCCTTGAGCAGCAGGCCGATCGTGATCGGGGTCAGGGTCCGCGACAATCCGTAGGATGCCAGCATGGCAAACACGACGGCAAGTCCGAGCGGCGTGAACAGGTACTTGGCCGGGCCGTCGAGAAATACAACCGAGGTGAACACGCAACTGATCGCAAGCGTCGAAACCAGCGTCGGCACCGCGATTCCGGCAGCGCCGTGCAGCGTCGCTTCGGAAAGCGGCAGGCCTTCTTCGGTCCACAAACGGTGCGTGTTTTCGATGGTCACGGTCGAATCGTCGACCAGTATGCCGACCGCCAGCGCCAGGCCGCCGAGCGTCATGGTGTTTAGCGTCTCTCCCAGAAAATACAGCACGATCAGCGATGACAGGATCGCAAGCGGAATCGAAATCATCACGACCAGCGTCGAGCGCCAGGATCCGAGGAAGACCAGGATCATCAGCGCGGTCAACCCCGCCGCGATGGCGCCTTCACGCAGCACCCCCTTGACCGAATTTTTGACGAAGACCGACTGGTCGAACAGCTCGCTGATCCTGAGGCCGGCGGGAGCTGCGGCGCGGATGGCCGGCAAGGCCTGCTTCACGCCGTTGACGACCGCGAGTGTGGAAGCATTGCCGTTCTTGATCACGCTGAGCAGAACCGAGCGGCGGCCATCCTCGCGCACGATATTCTGTTGCACCATCGATCCGTCCCGGACCTGCGCCACGTCCTTCAAGAAGATGGTGGCGCCGTTAGAGAACTTGACCGGAATCATGTTGAGATCGGCGATTGTCGCCGGAGTCGCATTGGTTTTGACGGTGTACTGGGTGTTTCCGATCTTGGCCGTTCCCGACGGCAGCGTGAGATTCTGGGTATTGACCGCGTTGACGATGTCGAGCGGCGTCAATCCCCGCGACAGCAGCTTGTCCGGATCGATATCGACCATGATCTGGCGATATTTGCCGCCGGCCGGCGTCGGCAGCGTGACGCCGGGAACCGGTGCCAGTGCCTGCCGGACGCGATAGATGCCGAAGTCATAGAGTTGCTGCTCGTTCAGGTTGTCGGAATTCAGGCTGAGCTGCAGGACCGGAACGCTCGACGCGTTGAACTGCACGACGATCGGCGGCTCGATGCCGGGCGGCATCAAGGCGCGAATGGAGTTCGTGGCGGACACGATCTGCGCAATCGCAAGGTCGAGATTGACGTCCGGCTGAAAGAAGATTTTCTGAACCGAGATGCCGTTGAGGGTTTGCGCCTCGATGTCCAGGATGCCGTTCACGCTCGACGACAGCGCATATTGCCCGTAGGTTGTGACCCGCTGCTC
>NZ_JBAURI010001331.1:0-2918 GCF_049581145.1 Bradyrhizobium sp. | reverse complement strand
GCACCCTGGTCACCCGGCTGCGGCTGCCTTCGTTCGTCGTCACCTTGGCCGGCCTCTTGGGATTCCAGGGCGTGATGATCGAACTGCTCGGCACCGGCGGCACCATTCCGATCCCGGACGAAACCATCAACGATCTGGCCAATGGCACCCTGAGCCGCGCCGGCGGCTGGATCCTGGTGATCGCGCTGACGCTGATCTACGCAGCCGTGACCATCGTCCGCGATCAGCAGCGGCGCCGCAGCGCGCTGACCACGCCGCCGCCCGGCCTCATCGCTCTCAAGATCGTCGCAGCCGTCGTGGCCGGCGTGGCCGTGGTGCTGGTGTGCAACGTCGACCGCGGCGTGCCCGCGTTTCCGCTGAACGGCATGCCGTGGGTGATCCCGATCGTGTTTGCGGTCCTGGTCGCATGGTCCTTCCTGCTCGGGCGCACACGCTTCGGCCGCTACATCTATGCCATCGGCGGCAATGCGGAAGCCGCGCGGCGCGCGGGCATCAGCCTCGCTTGGATACGCACCCTGGCTTTCACCTTTGCAGGCCTCACCGCCGGCATCGGCGGGATCATCTACGCGTCCCGGCTGCGCTCGATGTCGACGAGTTTCGACGGTGGCACCATCGTGCTCTATGTGGTCGCGACCGCCGTGATCGGCGGCACCAGCCTGTTCGGCGGCCGCGGACACCCGTTGCACGCCGTGCTTGGCGGCGTGGTGATCGCAGCGATCGTGAACGGCATGGCGCTGCTTGGCCTGAGCGCCGCGATCCAGCTGATGGCGACGGCGCTGGTGCTGCTGGCCGCGATCACGGTCGACGTCGTCGTCCGCCGCCGCGGCGAGGGGCCCGCTTGACGACTGCTTGGAGCTGAAACGCCCATGCACGGGAAGGAGTCGACCGTAGGGCGGGCAAAGGCGCACTTGCGCCGTGCCCACCACCTTCTGTGCGTTGATAGCGATGGTGGGCACGCCTCCGCCATCGCTCTTGCGAGCGACGGCGGACGCTTTGCCCCCCTTGTATAAGCCACTCCGCCATCGTCGTCCCGGCGAACGCCGGGACCATCACCACAGGGACCGGTTGTTAACATCTGACGTGGCCCCGGTGTGCCCGACACCACCCGCCTGTGGTCAGGGGTCCCGGTTCTGCGCTCGCGTTGCTCGCTTGGCCGGGACGGCATTTTAATGGTCGCTCCGCACGACTCACCGACGTGAAATCCGGCCGAGATCAGGGAGCAGTGGCGGCCGGGCAGGCCAGCCGCCGTTCACGGGCGATGGCCCTGGCCGCCTGCTCGCCAATGATGACGCAGGGCGCCATCGTGTTGCCCAAGGGAACGCGCGGCATCACCGAGGCGTCGGCGATGCGGAGGCGATCGATGCCGTAGACCTTGAGGCGGCCGTCGACGACGGCCATGGGGTCCCGTCCCATCCTGGCGGTGCAGCTCTGATGCCAGACCGTCGCCACGCCGTCGCGGATGAAGTCGTCCATGGCCGCAGACGACAGCGCGGTCGGCATGATCTCCCGCTTCACGAAGAGCCGCAGCGCTCGGCGTTGCCGACCTCGCGGGCAAGCTCCACGCAGCGGCGCAATGCGACCAGATCCGCCGGATCTGAAAGGCTCTGCGCGTCGATCAGGATCGGATCATCAGGCCTCGCGCCGGTCAGCCGCAGGCGGCCCACGCTGTGCGGACGCAGCAATGCCGGAAATATCCCCCATGATCCGGCCGGTACCGAATGGCGCGCTGCGAGTTCGGGGGTAGCGATGGGAAACTGGGCTTGCAGCAATTGGAGGTCAGGACCCTCCAGCTCCGGTGCGCTTTTGGCGAAGATGGTGACTTCGCCGCCATTGCCGCGGGAAGCGAGCGGCTCCTTGTATTCCCAGATGCAACTCGAGACCGTGATGTGGTCCTGGAAGTTGGCGCCGACGCCGGGAAGATGCTGGATCACGGGAATGTCGAGGGAAGCCAGCGTGTCGGCGTCGCCAACGCCCGACTGCATCAGCAGCTTCGGGGTGTGGATGGCGCCAAGCGACAGGATCACTTCCTGTGCGGCGTGAACGCGGTGGCTGCGGCCGTCGAGCAGGCACTCCACACCGACCGCCGCGCCGCGCTCGATCAGCACGCGCGTCACCAGGGTGTCGGACAGCACCGTCAGGTTCGGCTGGTGCATCAGCGGAACGACGTAGGATCGGAAAATCGATTGTCGCCGGCCACCGCGAATGCGCAGATTGAAGTAGCACGCGCCGCCCGGGCCTTCCATCATGGCGCCGTTCTGGTCGTCGAACACGGGGATGCCGAGTTCGGTCGCGGCGTCCAGCATCGCGGTGGCGACGGGATGGGGCTCCGCCGGCGGCGTGATGTAGAGCAGACCGTCCGTTCCGCGTCGCGCCGGATCTGGCGCGCCCCGCCAGTTTTCGATGTCGCGGTAGATCGCCAGAGCCGACTCATAGCTCCAGGCTGGATCGCCGGCCTGGTCAGCGAAGTAATCCCAGTCGCTCTTGTGGCCGCGCGCCCAGACCATCACGTTGATGCTCGATCCGCCGCCCAGCACCTTGCCCATGTTCATCGGGATCGCGCGTCCGTTGAGGTGTGGATTGGGCAAGGCCGAAAAGCCCCAGTCCCGCGCGGTGCCCAGATTGAGCGGCCAGGCCGCCGCCATCTCCACCTCCGGCGCGGTGTCGACGCCGCCGGCCTCGATCAGCAGCACCGAGACGTCCGGATTTTCGGCCAGCCGCCGCGCCACGACCGAGCCGGAGGATCCCGAGCCGCACACGATGAAGTCGTAGCGCGGCAGCAGATTGGCGCGAAGCCTCTCTTGATTTGCGGTGACGGCTTGCGTGAATTCAGCCGAGTGTACGTTCATGTGAATGCCTCGAATGATTGACCGCCGGCCCGTGTCAGGCGGAATTGTATTATGAACATCATCCATTCGTGT
>NZ_JBAURI010001330.1:0-4995 GCF_049581145.1 Bradyrhizobium sp. | reverse complement strand
GGTGTACAGAGTGCGGCCAACGCCAATGCCAGCGCCAACGCGCCGCTGTCGTTGTCACCGCAGAACGCGCAGGATTCCGAGGCTGCGCCGCCGGCTGAGCCGCGGACACGGGTCGCGGCCGTCAGCCCGACGCAGGCCGCACCAGCCGCCGCCACAAGCGAAGGGTCTGGCGGTTTCATGGTGCAGGTCTCGTCGCAGTCAAGCGAGGCCGATGCGCAGGCTTCGTTCAAGGCGCTGCAAACCAAGTTCCCGAATGTCCTGGGATCCCAGGCACCGGTGATCAGGCGCGCTGACCTGGGCGAGAAGGGTGTCCACTTTCGCGCAATGATCGGGCCGTTTGGCACGAGGCCAGAGGCGGTGCATTTCTGCGGCAGTCTGCAGAGTGCCGGCGGGCAGTGTTTGGTCCAGAAGAATTAGCGGCGGCTTCCTTGACCATGTTGGCGGCCGCGGGCTATTCGGCGCCACATGAGCAGCAAAGCTTTCATCACGGGCGTTTCGGCAACGGAACTTGGCGCGGACGAGCGTGCGTTCATCGTGGCCGAGAAGCCGTGGGGTTTCATCCTCTTTAGGCGGAACGTCGAGACCCCGGCGCAAGTCGCTGCGCTGGTGAGGCAGTTGCGCGATGTCGCAGGCCGACCGGGGGCCCCGGTTCTGATCGATCAGGAGGGCGGGCGTGTGCAACGCTTGGGCCCTCCGCACTGGCCGGCCTATCCGGCAGGGGCGGCGTTCGGACGGCTCTACGACATCGATCCCGCTTTGGGCCTCTCGGCAGCCCGGCTCAGCGCGCGGCTGATCGCGGACGATCTCGTCAATCTCGGCATCACGGTCGATTGCCTGCCGCTGGCGGATGTCCCGATCGACGGCGCCGATGCGGTGATCGGCGATCGGGCCTATGGCAACGAGCCGGGCAAGGTGGCCGCGATCGCGCGCGCGGTCAGCGACGGGCTGGGGCTGGGAGGGATCTTGCCGGTCTTGAAGCACATTCCCGGTCACGGCAGGGCGACCGCCGACACCCATTTCAGGCTCCCTGTGGTCGATACGCCGGAAAACGAGCTCGAAATGACCGATTTTGCCGCGTTCAAGCCGCTCGCCGAGCTGCCAATGGCCATGACTGCACATGTTGTGTTTAGCGCCTTCGATCCGGTCCATCCGGCCACGACTTCTGCGACAATGGTCGAAAGGGTGATTCGTGGCTCGATCGGGTTCCAGGGTTTGTTGATGAGTGATGACGTGTCCATGAACGCATTGGCGGGATCGGTCGCCGAGCGGACCCGGGCGATTTTTGCCGCCGGCTGCGATCTGGTCCTGCATTGCAATGGCAAGCTCGACGAGATGCGCGAGGTCGCGCGCGAGACGCCCGAGCTGTCGGGCGAGCCATTGCTGCGGGCCAATCGGGCGCTGGCATCGCGCCAAGCTCCGCTGGCTTTCGATCGGGGCGCGGCACGGGCCGAATTGGACGCATTGCTCGAACGGCTGGGGACGGCTGGCGCATGACCGCGGAAATCCTGTCTTTTGAGACCGGCCGGCCTACCGCCGAACTCGCCGAGGGCGAACCGTCACTGGTCGTCGATGTCGAGGGCTACGAGGGTCCGCTCGACCTTCTGCTGGCACTGGCGCGCCAGCAGAAGGTCGATCTCGCCAAGATCTCGATCCTGGCGCTGGCCGATCAGTATCTGCAGTTCATCGAGGCGGCACGAAAAATCCGGCTCGAGCTTGCCGCCGACTATCTGGTGATGGCAGCGTGGCTCGCCTTCCTGAAATCGCGGCTGCTGCTGCCGGAGCCGCCGACCGCCGAAGGCCCGAGCGCCGAAGAGATGGCGACCGCGCTCGCCAACCGGCTGCGCCGGCTCGAGGCGATCAGGGAAGCCGCCAACCGGCTGATGAACCGGCCGCAATTGCAGCGCGATATCTTTGCGCGCGGACTTCCGGAGGCGATCGCCGAAATCCGCCATCCGAAATACACCGCGACGCTGTTCGATCTGCTCTCCGCCTACGCCACCCAACGCCAGCAGCGCGTGCTGGCGAGCGTCCATCTGGCCAAGCGCACCGTGTGGTCGCTCGCGGAAGCGCGCGCTTCGCTGGAACGGTTGATCGGTCTGGCGGAGGCGGAAGACTGGGGCTGCCTCGACGAATATCTGATCGGCTACATCGTCGACCCTTCGCAGAAAGCCACCGTGTTTGCGTCGAGCTTCGCAGCGGCGCTGGAACTGGTGCGGGAAGGGCAGATGGAGCTGAACCAGAAGGAAGCGTTTGCACCGCTGTATTTTCGAAAGCGTCCGCCACAAGCCACCGGCGCCATGACCGCGCCGACCGCCGAGTAGTTTGGAAGAAGGAGACTGTACCATGGCAAGCTTGGCGGAGAGACGCATGGACGATGCCGAGGAAGTCCCTGTCGAGGAGGTGCAAGTCGGGCCGCACGCGCGGCCGGAAGAACTGCGGTTGTTGGAAGCGTTGCTGTTTGCTGCGAGCGAGCCGCTCGATCAGGCCACCCTCGCCAAGCGCATGCCGGACGGCGTCGACATCAAGGTGGCGCTGGCGCAATTGCAGGTGGACTACGCCTCGCGCGGCGTCAATCTGATTCGGGTCGCCAACAAATGGACGTTTCGCACGGCGGGCGACCTGTCCTGGCTGATGACCCGCGAAAGCACGGAAACGCGCCGGCTGTCGCGCGCGGCCATCGAGGTTTTGGCGATCATCGCCTATCACCAGCCGATCACGCGCGCGGAGATCGAGGAGATCCGCGGCGTCGTCACCTCCAAGGGCACGCTGGATGTGCTGCTGGAGACCGGCTGGATCAAGCCTCGCGGCCGGCGCAAGACGCCGGGGCGGCCACTGACCTTCGGAACCACGGAAACCTTCCTGTCGCAATTCAGTCTCGAGGCGATCGGCGACTTGCCTGGACTGGAGGAACTGAAAGGTACGGGGTTGATGGATTCGCGTCTTCCGACCGGATTCACCGTTCCATCGCCGTCCGATGATCCGACTTTGCGGGACGACGAGGATCCACTCGATGCCGGCGATCTGGAACTGGCGCTGGTGTCCGTGGTGGAGCCGGAAAACGAAAACGGCGGCGAAGGCTGATCCGTTGCGAACGGTTGGGCGATCCTTCCGCGCCGGTTAACGGTAGCTTCAGGAGAGGCGTCCAACGCCGATTTGCCACAGCCTAAGTCCTTGTTTTTGGCACCCGCCAAGCCTACGTTCCGCTAAAGATCAGGCCGGGTCACCGGCTCTTCGTGTTTGGAGGTTGCAGGATGGGTTCGCTTAGCATTTGGCACTGGATCGTGGTGATCGCAGTCGTCCTGCTGCTGTTCGGCCGCGGCAAGATTTCCGATCTGATGGGCGACGTCGCGCAAGGCATCAAGGCCTTCAAGAAGGGCATGCAAGACGACGACACGGCTCCGGAAAAGACCGAGCCGGTGAAGTCGATCGATCATGGCACCGCGCCGTCCACAGCTGCGCGGTCGGATGTCGGCAGCAAGGCTGTCTGAGCAACAACGACGCCTGGATAGACACTGGCCGTCTCGATCCTTTGCTTGGGAGCCAGGTGATTTGGGCCGGGCGCTTTGCAGATTGCGGGACAGAGCCTTCGCGTGAGCGGAATTTTGGATGTTCGACATCGGCTGGAGTGAATTCGCCCTGATCGCGATTGTCGCGCTGATCGCGATTGGCCCGAAGGAACTGCCCGGTGTGCTCCGCATGGTCGGGCAATGGATGGGCAAGGCGCGCAGGATGGCCGCCGAGTTCCAGGGTCAGTTCCAGGAAGCGATGCGCGAGGCCGAAATGGCCGACCTCAAGAAGAGTTTTGACGAGGTGAAGGAAGCCGCCTCCGGCCTTGGCCGCGGCAGCATCATGACCTCGCTGCAGAAGGATGTGTCGCGCGCGCTGGATATCGAGGGCATCGACAAGCCCGCAGAGACAAAAGCGGAAACGCCCGCAGCGACGATCGAGCCTCCGGTTGTGCCGACCACCCCGGCAGCGCCGACCGCTGAAAGCTTTGCCGAAGCCGATGCCCATGTCGCAGAGACCAGCGCGGCAGAGACCAACGTCGCAGAGACCAACGTGGCTGACGGCAGGGTGACGGAAACCGGTGCGGCAGGTCCAAGCATGGCTGCCGAGCCGCTTGTGATCACGCCCGCGGTTCAGCCGGCGGCCGTGCCGCAGGACCTCGCCAGGATTTCTTCTGAAGTGTCCTCTTCTGAGGGGCCCTCGTCCGAAGTGTCGCCCTCCGAAGAGCCGAAGGACGCCAAAGCGTCATGACCGTCGACGACATCGAGGCCAGCAAAGCTCCGCTGATGGATCATCTGATCGAACTGCGCTCCCGCCTGATCAAGGCGCTGCTCGGATTCGGCATTGCCTTCATCTTCTGTTTCTTCTTCGCCAAGCAGATCTACAACGTCCTGGTGTGGCCGTTCGTCTGGGTCGCCGGGGCGGAAAACTCGAAATTCATCTACACGGCGCTCCTGGAATATTTCATCACGCAGTTGAAGCTCGCGCTGTTCGGCGCCGGCTTCATTTCGTTTCCGATCGTGGCCACGCAGATCTACAAGTTCGTCGCGCCGGGCCTCTACAAGCATGAACGCGGCGCCTTTCTGCCCTATCTGATCGCCACCCCGATCTTCTTCGTGGCCGGCGCGATGCTGGTCTATTTCGTCGTGTTTCCGATGCTGATCCGCTTTTCGCTCGGGATGCAGCAGATGGGCGGGGCGGAGACCGCCCAGATCCAGTTGCTGCCGAAGGTCGGCGAATATCTGTCGCTGATGATGTCCCTGATTTTCGCCTTTGGCATCGCATTCCAGCTTCCGGTGATCCTGACACTGTTGGGACGGGTCGGCATCATCTCTTCCAAGATGTTGCGCGACAAGCGCCGCTATTTCATCGTGATTGCTTTCGTCATCGCTGCCGTGCTGACGCCGCCCGACATCCTGAGCCAGTCCTCCCTCGCGCTGCCGCTGCTGGCACTGTATGAGGGGTCAATCATCGCGGTGCGGATCGTGG
>NZ_JBAURI010001329.1:0-2334 GCF_049581145.1 Bradyrhizobium sp. | reverse complement strand
GGAATCATAGACGTTCATCTGGCAGCCGTAAGACTTGATATGGAGCTTGCGCGGCGGCGGCTTCATGGACCCTGAATGGCAGGTTGAGACGGGCCTCAGATACAGGCTGAGCGGCCGAAAATCCAGTTATGTCGGCCGCTTTCCGGGCGATCAGCCCGGTAATGGGCCCTCAAATCGCGAAATTTGGGGCCCGATGCCCGCGCACCTTCTGCGAAAACGACGACATTCAGCCCGCCGTGACGGCGTCGCCGATCCGTTCGATCAGGTCAGGCAATTGCCGCATGTCGGCGAAGGTGGCGGCGGCGCCGGCGGCCGACAGGGTGGCGGCATGGCCCGGGCGGCAATGGCTGCCGCCGTGGAAGCCGAGCACGGTCATACCGGCTGCGCGTGCGCCGGTGATGCCGGGGACGCTGTCCTCGACGACGATGCATCGTTCGACCGACATCTTCATCTGTTCGGCGGCAAACAGAAACAGATCCGGCGCGGGCTTGCCGTTGCCGACCTGCGCGGCGGAGAAAATATTCGGCGCAAATCTGTCGTACAAGCCGGTGCCGCCCAGGCTGACCCGCATCCGCTGCTGCGAGCCGCTCGATGCGACACAGATCGCGGCGCTGATTCGGTCGAGCGCGTCGCCAATATGCGGCACCGCTTCCAGATCGGCGGTGAAGGCGCGGAACAGCTCGTCCTGCAATTCGCCGTGGTAGGCGTCGGGCAGGCTGCGCCCGAGTTCGGCTTCGATTTCCAGATTGGCCTGGCGCGTCGAGCGACCGAGGAAGCGCTGGAAGACGTCGTCGGCCGTGATCGGATAGCCGTGGCGGCTCAGCACGTCGGCATGCGCCCGACAGGAGATCTTCTCGCTGTCGACCAGCACGCCGTCGCAATCGAAAATCACGAGATCAAACGTCATCACGCTTGGCTCGTCGTTCGGATTTTGCGATCGGTCTTTGGCGGAGCGGGCAGCGGCACTAGCCGTTGTCGTCATCCAGCGGGACGCAATAGAGCTCCAGCCGGTGGTCGACCAGCTTGTAGCCGAGCTTGCGGGCGATCTCGGCCTGCAGCTTCTCGATCTCCTCGTTCGAGAATTCGATCACCTTGCCATCACGCAGATTGATCAGATGGTCATGGTGGGTCTCGCGCATCTGTTCATAGCGGGCGCGGCCCTCGCGAAAATCATGCCGTTCGATGATGCCGGCATCCTCGAACAGCTTGACGGTGCGGTAGACCGTCGAGATCGAAATCTTGTCGTCGACCGCGACGCAGCGCCGATACAATTCCTCCACGTCCGGGTGATCGGCGGCTTCCGCCAGCACGCGCGCGATGACGCGGCGCTGCTCGGTCATGCGCATGCCGGTGGCGGCGCAGCGCGCCTCGATTCCCGAGGCAGGCTTGGACGGGGATGAAGGTTTCAGTGCGGTCATGGGTGTTTTCGCCTTCGGCTGCGGTCAGCCACCACGGGGCATCCTACGACAAGTCGCGGCGCATCAGAAGTGCATTCAACTGTTCCCCGCCGGGCTGTTGGTAATAGCGTTCGCGGCGTCCCACAACCCTGAATCCGGCCCGGTCATAGAGTCGCCGGGCCGGCTGGTTATTTTCCTCGACTTCGAGAAATATAGTGCGCACCCCCCGGCCGGCGAGATGGCCGAGATGGGTCAGCAGCAGCTCGCGCGACAGGCCGCGGCCGCGATAAGTGGGATCAACGGCGATCGAGAGGATTTCGGCCTCGTCGGCCGCGAATCGCGAGACCGCAAAGCCGATGATGTTGCCTCCCAGTCTGAGGCGATGCACCAGCGTGTTGCGCTCGGCCAGCATGCTCTCGAATTCGCTTTCGCCCCAGCCGCGATGAAACGACTTGCCATGCAACTGGGCGAGGCGCGTCGCGTCGCGCGGACTTGCGGGCTCGATCAAGGCTTTGCCGCCGCGCCAGAAACCGGCGAACCATCGCATCATGGGATCATCACGGCGCGGCCGGTTCGGACGAACGTCGTGATGGCAACGGGGCCGGCTTGGCATCGGGCGCGCGCAGGTAGAATGGCCGGGCCGGCGCTGTGTCCGGGCTGACCGCCGCGCCCAGCCAGGCCACCCAGGCGATATCGGGCGCGGCGTGTGGATCGACATCGATGGGCGGCGGCGTCTCCGTCCGCCAGCGGTCGGCGAGAATCCGGGCGGCGTTGCCGACCAGATGCGGCGCGCCGAACCGCGAGGCCGCGAGCGCTTCATCAATCGAGCCGACCCGCGGCGGCACCAGCGGGCTGCCGTCGCCGCTGACGACCTGGAAATAGACCTGGTCGTGCCGCGCGTCGATCGCCGAGATCACGGGGCGCGCGCCGCCTTCGC
>NZ_JBAURI010001328.1:0-9201 GCF_049581145.1 Bradyrhizobium sp. | reverse complement strand
ATCCGGCGCGGCCGGCTTCATGGAACAGAGGCGCCTATCTCGTCAACAGTTTTGGCCATTGCGCCGAGTGTCACAGCCCGCGCAATGTGCTCGGCGGTATCGTCAGTGCGCAGCGCTTTGCCGGCGGCCCCGATCCGGAGGGCGAGGGTTTTGTGCCGAATATCACGCAGAAGGGACTCGCCGACTGGAGCGAGAAGGATATCGCCTATTTTCTCGCCACAGGGCAGACGCCCGATGGCGACAGCGCCGGCGGCTCGATGGTGCGCGTGATCAGGAATCTTTCGCAGCTCGATCCGCAGGACCTCGATGCGATCGCGGAGTATCTGAAGTCGCTGCCGCCGGTCGAAGGCCCGCCGCGGCCGAAGAAGGCCTCGAAGGACGGGGACAAGTCGTGATCGAGAGCGTCACGAGACGAGGTTGAGCCATACGATCGTGACCTATCCCAGTCTTGTCATGCCCAGTTCATCGGCGACCTGATCGAGCCCGCGCATCAAGGCCGGCGCGATCGGAATGCCGTCGCGGGCTCGCGCCTCCCGGGTTTGCTGGCTGCGCTCGCCGGGAACGAAAATCCGCTCCACGCCGGGCATCCGGGCGCTGCCGCGCAAATCGCGCACCAAGGCATCGACGGCGGCCTTGAAGACGGCGATGTCGCCGAAGGCGGCAACATTGATCGCGGCGATCGCCTGACCGGTATTGGTGACGCTGTCGTCGTCATGATTGAAGTCGATCACATCGCTGCCCATCGCGGCACCGCCGAGCGTACCCGCCAGCAGGCCGATAATGACGGCCAGCCCGTAGCCCTTGTAGCCGGCCTCCATGCCCCCGAGCGGCAGCAGCATGCCTTCCTCGGCGCGTTTCGGATCGGTCAGCGGCTTGCCCTCGCGATCGATCATCCAGCCTTCCGGCATCATCTCGCCGCGCAGCGCCTTGGTCTTCACCTTGCCATAGGCCGCGACCGTCGTGGCCATGTCGAGCACGATGGGCTTCTCGTCACCGGAGGGAATCGCGACTGCGATCGGATTGGTCGACAGCAGCAGGTCGAGCCCGCCCCAGGGTGGCAGATGGTTGGCGTTGCCGACCGCGAAATAGAGCCCGATCATGTCGTGCTTGAGCGGCATGGTGGCGTAGAGCGATGCCGGGCCGGCGTGGTTACTGAACTGCGAGTTGACCCAGGCGATGCCGGTGGTGCGGGCCTTCTCGATTGCGATCTCGGCGGCACGCTTCATGATGAGATGGCCCATCCCGTTGTCGCCGTTCACGAGCGCGGTCGAGGCGTGCTCCTGCACCACGCGGATATCGGGGCGGACGTTGAAGCCGCCGGCTTTGATGCGCCTGGCATATTGCGGCAGCCGGCTGACGCCGTGCCCGTCCGAACCTTGCAGGTCGGCCTCCGCCATCAGCGTTGCGACGGTGGCAGCGTCATGATCCGGCAGACCGAGCCGTGTCAGCGCCTCCTGAATGAATGCCTTGAGCCGGTCGAATGGGATGGTCAATCCTGGTGTCTCCGGAGTCCGGTTGCAAGGTGGCGCGCTCGCCCGGGGCGGGATCCCGGGTAGGACGGTCGCCTAGCGCGTGCCGAACGCCTTGAAGGTGATGATGGTGTGGGTGTCCTGGATGCCGGGCAGCACCTGCACCTTTTCGTTGATGAAATGGCCGATGTCGGTGTCCTTGTCGACATAGAATTTGACCAGCAGGTCATAGTCGCCCGCCGTGGAGTAGATCTCCGACGCAATCTCCGCCTCGGCAAGCGCGTTTGCGACAATGTAGGATTGGCCGAGCTTGCACTTGATCTGGACGAAGAAGGGAACCATCGCGATCGTCTCCGGGCGCTAGAGCGCGATGAGCTCATCGCACTTTGGCTTGTTGTCGAGGCATGATCTACCCGGAAAACCGGTGTCCACCCCCCTCACGTGCGGGCAGGGCTGGTCCGGATCATGCTGATGGAGCCCAATAGGCCAAATTTGCGCCGGCAAGGCAAGCCGGCTTGCAGGGCGTGGGTGCTCACGGTAGGACGGGTCATGATCACGCCCGTCGCGCTCACCATCGCAGGCTCGGATTCGTCCGGCGGGGCCGGCATCCAGGCCGACCTCAAGACCTTCGCGGCACTCGGCGTCTACGGCGCCTCGGCGATCACCGCGCTGACCGCGCAGAACACGACCGGCGTCAGCGGCATTCATTGCGTACCGGCGGAGTTCGTGACGGCCCAGATCGACGCGGTGTTCGGCGATCTCGAGGTTGCAGCGGTCAAGATCGGGATGGTCGCCGAACTTGCGATCATCGACGCGATTGCGGCTGGCCTGAAGCGCTGGTCGCCCAGGCATGTCGTGCTCGATCCGGTGGCGGTGGCGACCTCGGGCGATCGCCTGCTGGCGCAAGACGCCATTGCGGCGCTGCGCGAGAAACTCATGCCGCTGGCCTCGATCGTGACGCCGAACCTGCCCGAGGCCGCTTATCTGCTGAACGAGCCGATAGCCGCCAGCGAAAGCGCGATCGAAGTCCAAGGTAGGCGGCTCTTGGCAATGGGGTGTCCTGCCGTGTTGATCAAGGGCGGCCACGGGCAGGGCGCTGACAGCATGGACTATCTGGTGCGCGAGAGCGGCACCATCGCGCTCGCGGCGCCACGGGTTGCAACCAGGAATACCCACGGCACCGGCTGCTCGCTGTCGTCCGCCATCGCGGCCGGCCTCGCCAAGGGCGAGGATCTGGAAACCGCGGTTCGTCACGCCAAGGTGTTCGTCAGCGCTGCGATCGCGGCCGCTGACCGTTTTGCCGTCGGCCGCGGCCACGGACCGATCCATCACTTGCACCGGTTTTATTGATGGTCGTTTGCTGATAGCCTGATCCTTCGATCGTCATTTCGAAGTGAACAATCATGGGAAGCATGGTCCTTCTCGACCTGATGGGCGGCGTAGCACTGCTGCTGTGGGGCCTTCACATGGTTCACAGCGGGATTCTGCGGGCGTTCGGTCCGGATCTCCGCAGGCTTCTTGCCGGCGCCCTGAGAAACCGCTTCGCGGCGTTTGCCGCGGGTCTCGGTCTGACGGCGGTTCTGCAGAGCAGTACGGCGACGGCCTTGATCACCAGTTCGTTCACCGCGGAAGGGCTGGTCGGCCTGGTTCCGGCGCTGGCCATCATGCTTGGCGCCAATGTCGGGACCACGCTGATCGTTCAGGTATTGTCCTTCAACATCGCAGCAGTCGCCCCGGTTCTTTTCATCTTCGGCCTGGTCGCCTTTCGCGGCGGAGCGCACTCGCGCATCAAGGACGTTGGCCGGGTCTCGATCGGTCTTGGCCTGATGCTGCTGGCGCTGCATATCCTGCTGGATACGCTGGCGCCAGCCGAGAATGCTCCCGGTGTCCGCATCTTCATGAGCGCCATCACCGGCGATCCGATCCTGTGCGTTGCCATCGGCGCGGCCCTCACCTGGGCGGCGCACTCGAGCGTCGCCATCGTGTTGCTGACCATGTCGCTGGCCTATGCGCAGTTCATCTCGCCGCTTGCGGCGTTGGCGCTGGTGGTTGGCGCCAATCTCGGCAGCGCGGTCAACCCCCTGTTCGAGGGCGCGCGCCGCGATGATCCGGCGAGTTACCGTCTTCCGCTCGGCAATCTCATCAACCGGCTCGTCGGCGTGCTGCTGGTCACGCCGTTCTTGCGCCCGATCACTGACATTCTGCAGGCGTGGCAACCGGATCTCGCAAAACTGACGGCGGAGTTCCACGTCGCATTCAACGTGGCGACGGCGATTCTCTTCATCGGCCTGCTCGATGGCATGGCGCGGCTGTTGGAACAGCTTCTTCCAAAGCGGATTCAGGAGGCCGACCCGTCGCGGCCGCGCTATCTCGATGACAGCGCGCTGGAGACGCCTTCGCTTGCCCTGACGGATGCCGCACGCGAAACCCTGCACATGGGCGACCTTGTCGAAACCATGCTCCGCAAGGTCATGGCGGCGCTCACGACCAACGATCGTGCGTTGGTCGATCAGGTGTCGAGGATGGACAACAACGTCGACAGTCTCAATGAGGCAATAAAGCTCTACGTCATCAGACTCACGCGCGGCAGTCTCGACGAGCGCGAAGGGCAGCGGGCGATGGAGATCGTTTCCTTTGCGATCAATCTCGAGCACATGGGCGACATCATCGACAAGAATTTGAGCGAATTGGCGACGAAAAAAATCAAGCGCAGGTTCCAGTTTTCGCCGGAGGGCGCGGACGAACTCTCGGCGTTCCACAAGCGAACGATGGACTCGCTTCGGATCGCGTTCGGCGTGTTCATGTCCGGCGATGTCAATGAGGCCAAGAAACTTCTCGCGGAGAAGACGCTGCTGCGCAATACCGAGCTGGCCGCGACCGAGCGCCATCTGGACCGCCTGCGCGAGGGCCGACCGGAGACCGTCGAGACCACATCGCTGCATCTCGATGTGCTGCGCGATCTGCGGCGGATTCATTCCCATATCTGTTCGGTCGCATACCCCGTTCTCGACGCCGCGGGCGAACTTCCGAAATCGCGAACGGCCGACAACGACATGGCCGTGCTTTCCGTGCCGACCGGCAATCTGCAGCCACGCTAGCAAATCGAGCGATCGCCGGAACGCGGCGGTTTGCCATCAGCTCAATCCCGCACAGGTGCAATTGCCGTGAAGCTCATCATCTTCGACTTCGACGGCACCCTCGTCGACAGTCGGAAACTCATCATTGAATCGCATCGTGTCGTGTTCGGCCAGTTCGGATTTGCCCCGCCGTCGGAAGACGAGAGTCTTTCGCTGATCGGGATGTCGCTGGAGCTCGTTCTCTCGCAATTGGCCGGACCGGACGCGCCGGTTGGGAACATGGTCGCGGCCTATCAACACTTGCTGCCGCTGCTTCGGGCCGACGCGGCCTTTGCCGAGGTGCCGTTCGGCGGCGCTGCCGATCTCTTGGCCGAGCTGGCCGGCCACGGTGACGTCCGTCTCGGGATCGCCACGGGGCACGTCTCCAAGGCCGTCGAACCCGCGCTTGAGCGCTTCGGGTGGCTGAACCATTTCTGCACGGTCCAGACCGCCGACAAGGCGCCGTCGAAGCCGCATCCGGCAATGATCCTGCAGGCGCTCGGCGAAAGCGACGTCGATGCCGACGATGCAGTCATGATCGGGGACACGGCGTTCGATATCGAAATGGCGCGCGCCGCGCGTGTCAGCGGCGTCGGCGTGTCGTGGGGCTACCATCGCCCCGACCGTCTCCGGGCTGCCGGCGCCTCGCGCCTCGCAACCGACATGGCCGAGTTGCGCGAGGTTCTGTTTGAGACGATTTCGTCGTCCCGGCGCGAACTGTGATCCCGGCAAACATGTTTCGCCTCGGGGCAGGTCAGCCTGGTTGGGTGTCCCTCGCTGCAAATACGCAGTTTGCGTACGGACGCCGCCCAGATCGCGCTTCAAGGAATGGTGTCCAGGAGACAGGTCGCCGCCACGACGATAGCCCAGTGTTTCAAGGGATCGGGTCCGCTGACCTGGAATGGCGTCAGGTCAACCAGGCCGAGGATGTCGATCTCGGGCTTTGCGGCCAGTTCCGGCACGGCGGTGCTTCCGACGGAATGGATCTCCAGCAATGACGACCCACGAAGGCAGTCAACCGTCCGGCTTCGTGGGCATATATTTGCGGCCACCGCGGATCGTGGGCTTAGCGGACTGGTGAGCGGCCATGCGCCGCGAAACCAGGGGAGGGCGCGCCTGATTCCCCGGAACCGTACGGCCGATGTCTCCTGATTGTCGTAATGCACTGATATTTTCGATCAAGGCATTGTGACGCACGATTCGATGCGAGTGCCGAAGGGGGATGGCGCGTCAAACATCCGGAATCTGGACCGTGATACCTTGAGGTGGCGATCGGTCGGATTTCCTGGCGTGAACAGTCATCGATTTGTCATCTGAATCTGTGTAGGTGCAGGCGCATGGGAAGCGATGCTGTAAGTGAAGAAAGCCCGGAGCGGCACTTTCGCACTTTGTTTATCTCCGACGTCCATCTTGGAGCCCGTGGTTCACAGGCCGGTCTGCTGCTCGACTTTCTCCGCAGTCATGATGCCGACACCATCTATCTGGTCGGCGACATCGTTGATGGCTGGGCGCTGAAGTCGAACTGGTATTGGCCGCAATCACACAATGACTTCGTGCAGAAGATGCTGCGCAAGGCGCGCAAGGGCGCCAAGGTCATCTACATCCCCGGCAATCACGACGAATTCCTGCGCAACTATTACGGCACGCATTTCGGCGGCATCGACGTGGTCGAAAACATCGTCCACGCCGGGGTCGACGGACGCCGCTACCTCGTCATTCATGGCGACGTGTTCGATCTCGTGGTGCAGAACGCCCGCTGGCTCGCCCATCTCGGCGACAAGGCCTACGATTTCGCCATCCAGATGAACCGCTTCGTCAATTTCTTCCGGCGCATGTTCGGCGTGCCGTATTGGTCGCTGTCGCAATGGGCCAAGCAGAAGGTCAAGAACGCCGTCAACTATATCGGCGCGTTCGAAAAGACGCTGGCCGGCGAGGCGCGCCGTCATGGCGCCGACGGGGTGATCTGCGGCCACATCCACTACGCCACCATCCGCGACGAGCAGGGCATTCGCTACATGAACTGCGGCGACTGGGTGGAGAGCTGCACCGCGCTTGCCGAACATGAGGACGGCCGGTTCGAGATCATCACTTGGACCGATCCGGTCAACCGGGCATCCGCCGTTCCGCGGGTCGCCGCGCGCGCCGCCTGATGCGCATCCTGGTCGCGACGGACGCATGGCACCCCCAGGTCAACGGGGTGGTACGGACGCTCGCGATGATGGCGGAGGCGGCAAAGAGGCTTGGCAGCGAGGTCAATTTTCTTACCCCGGAATCGTTTCGCACCTTCGCCATGCCGAGCTATCGCGATCTGCGAGTCGCACTGCCGCTCCCCGCCAAGGTTGCCCGCTCGATCGAAGACAGCCGGCCCGACAGCATCCATATCGCGACCGAGGGGCCGATCGGAGTTTTGGTCCGGCGCTATTGCCGCAAGCACGGCTTGCCGTTCACCACGAGCTTCCACACCCGCTTTCCGGACTACGTCTCGGCGCGCGCGCCGGTTCCGGAATCCTGGGTCTGGGCGACGCTACGCTGGTTCCATGGCGCCAGCGACGCCGTGATGGCGGCGACGCCGGCGCTCGCCAGTGAGTTACGTGCGCGCGGCTTCCGTAACGTCGTGCTGTGGTCGCGCGGCGTCGATGCCGCCATGTTTCGTCCGCGCGACGTCGATCTCTGCCTGCCGAAGCCGGTGTTCCTCTGCGTCGGGCGGGTCGCGGTGGAAAAGAATCTGGAGGCCTTTCTCGAACTCGAACTGCCCGGCACCAAGGTGATCGTGGGCGATGGACCGGCGCGCGCGGCCCTGGAACAGCGCTATCCAGACGCCGTGTTCCTGGGATCGCTGCAAGGCGAGGCGCTGGCGGCGGTCTATGCGTCCGCCGATGTGTTTGTGTTTCCGAGCAGGACCGACACGTTCGGTCTGGTGCTGCTCGAGGCGCTTGCGAGCGGCCTGCCGGTCGCGGCTTTCCCGGTGACGGGGCCGCGCGACGTCATCGGAAACGCGCCGGTCGGGATTTTGCACGACGATCTGCGCAGGGCCTGCCTTGCCGCGCTCGATATCCCTGCGGAGGCTTGCGTGGCGTTCGCCGCCCAATATACTTGGGAAGCCTCCGCGCGCGCTTTCATCGAGCAGATGGCCCTGATCCAGGCCGTCGATGCCGAGAGCAATGATGGCGATCAGGTGGATTTCCTGCCCGAGCATCCCAGCTTCGTCGCCTAAGATTTGGGCCGTGATCGAGCTTGTGATTCGCCTTGGCTTGCCCGAGCCCGAAGGAACGCGGTAAAAGGCATGGATGACCGAACCATCCCTTTCCGTAAGCCCGGCGGATATCGAAGCAGCCGCGCGCACGGTCGCCCCGTTTGCGGTGCGGACGCCGCTGTTGTCCTTTCCGGTACTTAACTCCCGCGTCGGCGCGACGGTGTTCCTGAAGCCGGAAATGCTGCAGCGGACCGGCTCGTTCAAATTCCGCGGCGCGTTCAACAAGCTGTCGTCGATCCCGCAGGCCGCCCGGCGTGGTGGCGTGGTGGCGTTCTCCTCCGGCAACCACGCCCAGGGCGTCGCGGCCGCCGCGCAAATCCTCAATATGCAAGCGACCATCGTGATGCCAAAGGACGCGCCTTTGTCCAAACGCGAACGCACCAAGGCCTATGGCGCGGAAGTCGTGCTGTATGATCGCGACCGTGAGGATCGCGAGGCCATTTCGCGCGATATCGCGACCAGGCGCGGCGCCACCCTGGTCAAACCCTATGACGATCCCCTGGTGATCGCCGGTCAGGGCACGGCAGGGCGCGAAATTGCTGAGGACATGGCGGCGCTCCGCCTCGCCCCGGACATCGTGGTCGCTCCGGCTTCAGGCGGCGGCCTGATCGCAGGGGTTGCGACGGCGGTCAAGGCGCGCTTCCCGCAAGCAAGCGTGATCGTCGCCGAGCCGGAAGCCTTTGACGACCATAGCCGTTCGCTGCGCGCGGGACAGCGCGAGCCGCATCACGCCGAAGGCCGCACCATCTGCGACGCGCTGATGGCGACGATCCCGGGCGAACTGACCTTCGCCATCAACGGCAAGCTGCTCTCGCACGGCGTCACCGCCACGGACACGGAAGTGGGGGCTGCGGTTGCCTTCGCGTTCCGCGAATTGAAGCTGGTGGTCGAGCCGGGCGGTGCGGTCGGCCTTGCCGCGCTGCTGGCGGGCCGCATCGATGCCGAGGGCAAGACCGTCGTCATCGTTCTGTCCGGCGGCAATGTGGACGCGGATCTCTATGCCAAGCTGATTGCTTGAGCTTCCGTGAGCACTGGATAGAAGATCGGCTGGTCGGGCAATCGCAGCGGAAAAGCTCGCATGCCGGTCTTGCCGGATCAATTCAAGCTCTTCGGGCCCCACCGGCCGCCAAAGCGTCGCGGTCGCTTTGTCTGGCTCCATTGACGATCGATCTATGAGAACAACGCGATCTTCTCGGCCTGGCTCATGCGCCGGATCGGCGACAGCGGGTCGTTCGCCGGCGTCTTCGACTGCAGGAGGCCGTTGGCGAGGATGGTCGAACCCAGGGATGGAGCAGGGGAAGGGTTCGAGGAAAGGTTGAAGGAGGGTCCAAGGGACGGTCTGGCCGATGGCTCAGGCGAAGGC
>NZ_JBAURI010001327.1:0-6559 GCF_049581145.1 Bradyrhizobium sp. | reverse complement strand
ATGGCTGATCGGAACATCGGCGGAAGCTGCCGCGCCCGGCGCCTGGCCGGCTTGCGCATGGCTCCAGGCGGTCAGCATGGTCGCGGCCAAAAGCGTTTTTCGGACCTGGTGCATGGTCTACTTCCTTTCGCTACGGCAAATGTGGCCGGAAAAATCGATCGGGTCGGATTCGCTCTCCACGGCCGGGGCCGGATTGGTCGGCGCCGGCGCGGAGGTTGTGACCGGCTCGCCGATGGCGAGCTTCATCGCCGCGATCTCCTGCATCTGGTCGACGATGATTTCCTGCGCGATGCGCCGCAACTGCTCGTTCTTGCCGTAGCGCAGCTCGATCACGGCCATGTCGATCGCGCCTTGATGATGCGGCGCCATCATGGCGACGAAGTCACGGTCGATATCGCCGGTTGGCTTCGCCTCCATCGCATTCATCATTTTGGTCATCGCGCCGTCGTTCTCGCGGAGGAACGCGCTCTCGTCGGACGTCGCCGCCGCCTCGGTCGCGGGATGCGCCTCGTGCGCGAACACCAATGGGGGAAGGGCGAAGGCGAACAGCAGCCGCGCGCAGAATACCGCCTTGCCCAAAGTTGGTTTGAGAAGGAGACTAAGTTTGACAAGGAGACTTGGTTTGAGAAGGAGACTGGGTCTGAGATATTGCAACATCGCTCTGCTCCATCGCTTGCACCGCTCTTGACGCATGCGGGTGCGTTCTATTCCACCCGCGGCAAAGAAACTTTGGCGATCAGAGGTGGCAAAAAGAGATAGAGAGCGCAAAACCAGAAGACTGCGCCGCAGCCGGTTCACGCAAACGTTACGGTCGGAAGCGACCCCGGTCTTCACGAATCTGGAATTCTGGCCGAGTGATCCGGCGGCACGTCTTGAACGAGCACAAAACTCCGGTGTCGTCCCGGCCTTGAGCCGGGACCGATAATCACCGGCTTGTGTTGGGGAGAAGACGGGAGCCCCACCTGATCAACAATAAACGCCTGTGGCTATGGGTCCCGGCTTGAGGCGGGACGATAATGCAGCACAGGCTCAACTCTGCACCGGGCAGCCCGCATCAGCGCAGCGATATGCGGGATCAATGCAGATGATAATCCCCGATATCGCTGCGCTCGTTTGCCCGTTGATTTCAGCGACGACCAAGCGCGTGCCGGCGCCGCCGCGTCCTGCCCGCAGGCGGACATACCCGCGCTGCACGACGTCCCGGAGGCTGCCTGATCATCGAACAATGGCGGCGAGACGGAGCCTTGCGGTCGATGACCCGCGACCGCTGAGAATGGCGCGCTACGGTCGAAGGAGAAATGTCAGCAAGCAGGGCGGAGGGTAGGCCACAAGGTCCGCGCAAGGCGAACTCCGACGGGTACAATCCGCCGGCGCTCGCGGCGAGATCGCTGGCATCCGCCTTTGCGCTTCGAGCGACGGCAGACAAGTCGCCTCCAACCCGCCCCGCCAAGCTGTGCTCCGCGCCGAAAAAAGGGCCGTCTCTGGGAGACGGCCCTTTGTCACTAATCGACGATCTCGACGATGCGGTGGGTTCGCGGGTCGACCAGGACGGTGCGGCCGTTCACGATGGTGTAGCGGTGCTCGCGCACGCCATATTCCGGTGGCACGTCGTAATAGGTAACGCCTTCTTCGGGGAGCACCGCGCCCACCCTGACGTCTTCGTTGTACTGATAGGACGGATGCCGCTGTTCGACGACATAGGAGCGGAAGCGAGGCCGCTGATCGACGCCAAGGATGCCGGTGACTCCGCCAACGACGCCGCCGACCACGCCGCCAACCACGGCCCCGACCGGACCCGCCGCCCTGTCTCCATCCCGGGCACCTCGCTCGACGCCTTCGGGGACGCCCTGGGCTTGGCTTGCGACGGGAAGCAGGACCGCGACGGCGAGCGCGGCGGCTCCGACAAAACGGCGGATCATGGTAACTCCTTGGTTGGGATGGGTGCACGACAAGTCGCCGGCGCAGAATAGGTTCCCGAACCGGGAAGTTATTGGCCGTTGCGCAGCAACGGGTCGCGGCATCAAAGGAGAGTGCGCGTGGCGGTCGCGTTATCCGCGCGGGGTCACATTTCGAAAGTCATCGGCTCGTTGATTCAGGGCCGGTAAAGCAGGCCGTCAACGGCCGCCGCCCGCCCGCGGCATCGTAAAGCTCCCTCACTGCGCCGTGCCGAGCTCATGAACCGCAAGACCCGCCGCGTCATCGACCCCGACCAGGTAAAGCCGCCCGGTCTGGTAGGGGTGAACGTCTCCAGCAGCGATGCCGGCAAAGGCGTGCTGCGATAGACTTGGTGAATGCGTGGCGCTTGTGGCACGAAACTGCCGAAAAACTCAGAAGCGCGACGACAATTAACGCCTAATTCGTTCAATCGCGATCGATCGCCTTCGCGTTGTCACACAACCCGGATCCGACGCCGACCCGTCAGTCACCGCGCCGCACATTGGACCTCGTCCGTCCGCGCGGCGGCGCCGCCGGGCGATTTTGGCGGAAGGGTGGATCGATGCCCGGCAATGGCTCGCTGGCGGCGGCGAGAATCCAGCTTCGGAAAGCCTTGATGGCGGGATCGCGCAGGCGATCATCGCTGATGATGAGTTGATAGTCGCCGGCCCGCAATTCGGGGGCCGCGATCGGACAAACCAGGCGGCCGGCTGCGATGTCCGCTTCGATCAGGTGCAGCGATCCGAGCGCGACGCCCAGGCCGTCGACGGCGGCCTGCAGCTGGAGGTAGACGTGGTCGAGCTCGATGTGTCGAGCCGGCGTCAGGCCCGCGACACCCGCCGCCGCAAGCCAATTTGGCCATGCCGAGCGCGTCGTGGTGGAATGCAGCAGGACGTGGCGTCGCAAATCGTGCGCGGTTTCCACCGGCCGCTCGCGCAGGATTGCCGGGCTGCAGACAGGAAGCTGCCGGTCCGGCATCAGCGTCTCGCATCGGAATCCGGAGCCGCGCTCCACGCCCGTTCGTATGCCGATGTCAAAGGCGGCGCCGACATAGCGCAACTTGCGCGACGTGGTTGACATTTTGACCTCGATGCCCGGATACGCGTCCTGGAATCGCGCAAGCCGCGGCAAAAGCCAGCGCAGCGCGAAACTCGACAGCGCGTTGACGCGAACCGTGCCGGACACGCGGCGCGCGGGTTGAGGCCCGCGCAGCCTGGCCGTCGCCGATGTCAGGCGCACCAGCGCCGCGCTGACATCTGCCAGCAGATCGGCGCCATGGTCGGTCAGCGCGACGCCTCGCGTGCGTCGCTCGAACAGCGCCACGCCGAGCCAGTCTTCCAGATGCCTGATCTGCTTGCCGATCGCCCAGTGTGTGACGTGCAGATCGTTCGCGGCTTCGACAAAGCTGCCGCGTCGGGCCGCGGCCTCGAAAGCCCGGATCGCATTGAGGGGTGGCAGTTCATTCTCGCCCATGGGTGAGTTTTCCTCCCGTCTCCGGAGAAAATAGCGCAGTTGAAGGCCTGCCGCCACTGAACTATGCCGGCCCCAGCGGCTGGAATTCGTCGCAGGCTCGGATCAATCCCGGGAGGAATCCTCTCTTTGCGGGAACCAAAAAGCCAATGAGGTTGCCGATGACGGCGTTCGACGCAAACAGCAAAAACGCGGATGTTGCCAGGGCCGCATCTCGCGGCCGCACGCTCTGGACGGCCTGTGCGGCCCATGCGCTGCATGACGGCTACACGGATCTGATCTATTTGCTGCTGCCGATCTGGCAGGCCGAATTCGGGCTCGGCTACGGTGCGCTCGCGTTCCTGCGCGGTGTCGCTGCCGCCACCATGGCAGGACTGCAATTGCCGGCCGGACGGCTGGCGGAACGTTTCGGCGGCCGCACCACGCTGGTGCTCGGTACGCTGCTGGCGGCGATCGGCTACCTGCTTGCCGGCCATTCGGCCGGGCTGGCCGGATTATGCGCTGCCCTGGTGGTGACCGGCTGCGGCCTGAGCACGCAACACCCGATCGCGTCGGCCGCGGTCTCGCGCGCCTATCAGGACGACGCGCGCGGCCCGCTCGGCACCTACAATTTCGCCGGCGATATCGGCAAGGCTGCGATTCCGGGCGGGGCATCGCTTTTGCTCGGCCTGATGTCCTGGCATCATATGGTGTGGTATCTCGCCGCGCTCGGCGCGGTCGTGGCAATCGCCGTCGCGCTGTTTTTTCCGGCCAACCTGAAGCCGATCGCCCCCGGCAAAACAGTCGAACATCACGCTTCCGGCACGCATCGAGGATTCGCACTCCTGCTCGCCATCGGAATCCTCGATTCCAGCGTGCGCATGGGATTTCTCACCTTCCTGCCGTTCCTGCTGAAAGAGCAGGGCGCATCGTTGTCGACGACCGGCCTGGCGCTGGCCCTGGTGTTCATGGGCGGAGCGGCGGGGAAGTTCGCCTGCGGCTGGCTCGGGGCGCGGTTCGGCGTGATCGCGACGGTGCTTCTGACCGAAGCGGGCACGGCCGCAGCAATCCTGTCGGTGCTGGTGCTGCCGCTGGTCGCGGTGCTGACCCTGTTGCCCGTCGTCGGCGTCATGCTCAACGGCACATCCTCGGTGCTCTACGGCACCGTTCCGGACCTGGCGCCCTCCGATCGCACCGAGCGGGCGTTCGCGACCTTCTACACCGGCACGATCGGCGCCGGTGCGACAGCGCCGATCCTGTTCGGCCTGCTCGGCGATGCGGTCGGTTCACACGGCGCCATGATCGCGACGGCACTCACGGCCGCAGCCGTTTTGCCGCTCGCGATCGCTTTGGCGCCGCGGCTCTCGGCGAGCCGAAGCTCCACCCGCGATTGAGGCGCGCGGCGCACACGTCTGACTGTCATCCTCAGACGAGTTGGGCTGGTCATCTTGATTGCCGTCGTCTGCCATCAGTTCGCGCGCGCCCAGGCGGCCGATGAATGGGGTCAAATTCGATACCGCGCCTTATGTCCTCGGCCCGGAGTTCGACGGCGGAGACCCACGACTTCCTGGCAGCCCAGCTCGCGAAAGAGAAAGTGACAATGCGCCAGTTCCGAAGGCCGGCGTCGGCAACTCGAGAACCAGCCCGGGATGCACCTTGACAATCGCCCTTCAACATCCAAATAACATCCATGCAGATGGTCAATGGATGGCAAAACCTCATGTCCAACAATATCCACGAACTCCGGCCCCGACCCGCGGATACCGAAAAAATCACCATTAACCTTGGTTATGTCGACCTCGGACACGTCGATCTGATGGTGCAGGAAGGGTTCTATTCGAACCGAACCGATTTCATTCGCACCGCGATCCGCAACCAGCTCGAACGTCACGCCGACGTGGTCAGGCAGTCCACGGCTCGAAAGAGCCTCGACCTCGGCCTGCGGAACTACAGCCGCGACGATCTCGAAGCGGTGCGCCGGGCCGGCGACATGCTGCACATCAATGTGCTGGGCCTTGCCACTATTGCACCAGACGTCACGCCCGAGCTGGCGCGCGCTACGATCGCCTCGGTCTCCGTGCTGGGAGCTCTGCATGCCAGTGCGGCGGTCAAGGCCGCTCTGGCCGACAGGATGCGGTGAAAGCGATGCTGAAACAGGACATCATTCGCGAAGCCACACGTCTCACCCGCGCGGGCCGGCTCCTCGAGGCTACGGCGCTGCTCCAGCGCATGCTTCGCGGTGCAAGCGCGCCCAATGCGACAAGGCGAACGATCGATCGCACCGCTGTTGCAGGCCATGAGCCGCCAATTATTGACCTGAAGGTCAACGCGACTGAGGCGAGGCATCGTCCCGACTCGGCGCAGGCCGCATCGGCTCGACCGCTCGCGCTCCGCGCGCTGCTCGATCGGACGAAGCTGCCCGCCGGTTTCCGCAGGCCAGGCGTCGTTCAGCGCGCCCCGCTGTCGGATCTCGTGCCGGATGGCGCAAGATTCATCGCAGGTACCTATGGCAATCAGGCGGGAAGCCGCGCCTACAAGCTCTTCATCCCCAGCCGCGACCAGGGGCAACCGCGCCCTCTGGTCGTCATGCTGCATGGCTGTACTCAGTCGCCGGATGATTTCGCCGCCGGTACGCGGATGAATTTCATCGCCGAGGAACAGGCTTGCCTCGTGGTCTATCCCGCGCAGCCCAGCGAAGCCAACCAGGCAAAATGCTGGAACTGGTTTCGCGCCGCCGATCAGCAGCGGGGCAGCGGCGAACCTTCGCTGATCGCGGGCATCACGCGCCAGATCATGCGGGACCATTCGGTCGATCCAAAGCGCGTCTATGTCGGCGGCCTGTCCGCTGGAGCGGCGGCTGCCGCCAACCTGGGGGCAACCTACAGCGACCTGTACGCGGCAATCGGCGTGCATTCCGGCCTGGCCTGCGGAGCCGCGGTCGACCTTCCCTCGGCGTTGGTCGCCATGCGACAAGGTCGCGGGTCGGACGAACGTTTACGGCGAGGTGATCGGCGCGCCGTCCCGACCATCGTGTTTCACGGCGATCGCGACACCACGGTGCATCCCAACAACGGCGATCAGATTCTCGAGCAGTCCATCGGAACGACGCGCATGCAAAAGCAGGTGCATCGCGGGCGGGTCCCTGGCGGCCATGCCTATACCCGCACGATCCTCA
>NZ_JBAURI010001326.1:0-2378 GCF_049581145.1 Bradyrhizobium sp. | reverse complement strand
GCCATGCTCGTCATCAGGCTTACTCCAACGCACCAGGGCGCGAGACGGTTACTCAGCAACGAAGGCATCGGTCTCTCCCGATTCATCCACCCCGCGCGCGGCGGATTGCGCCTATCGGGCCGCGCCTCGCGCGGACCGATAGGCTCCAATCCGTCCTACGAAATGGTGTCAACACCAGCGCTGTCCGACGGCTCCGACGTGACCAGCAACCCCTGCCGCAGCGCTGTCAGCGCGAGCTCGATGTCGGAGCCGACGCCGAGCTTGCTCTTGATGAGATGGCGCGTATTGGCCACGGTCTTGGGGCTCAAGTGAAGCGTCGCGGCGATCTCGTCCGTGGTCTGTTCGGCGAGCAGCATGCGCAGGATTTCGAACTCCCTGGGCGTGAGCACGTCGACGGCGGATGGGCGGCTGGCGATGCGGCTTTGCGCCAGTTCGTGGTCCATGTCGGCGCTCAGCGCGATGCGGCCTTTCAGCACCTCGAACACGGCGGCGATCAGCGCCTCCGGGGGGCTGCTCTTGGTGACATAGCCCCTGGCGCCGGCCTTGATTGCCTGCACGGCGTAGGCCGCGCTCTGGTGCATCGTGAATACCAGCATCCGCGCGCCGCCGTCCCATTGCCGGATGCGCCTGATGGCTTCGATCCCGCCAAGGCCCGGCATCGTCAGATCCATGATGACGAGATCGGGCTTGACCTGCTTGAACAGCCGATAGGCCTCGGCGCCGTCGCCGGCTTCGGCAACCACCTGCAACTGCGATTGCTTCTGCAGCAGGGAGCGATATCCCTCGCGGACGACCGCGTGATCGTCCACCAGCATGATGCTCGTCCGATGCACGGCCATCGCGGAATCGGTGACGCTCATGTCGCCTCGTCCGTCATCTGCGGCGCCGGAATGATGGCGTGCAAGGTCAGGCCTGCCGGATGCCGCTGTTCGAAACGCAGCCTTCCGCCCAGGGCGGTGACCCGCTCGCGCATGCCCACCAGGCCCATGCCGGACAATCCCCTGCCCGCGCCGGCGGCAAGGTCGATGGCTTTCGCGTTGCCGTCGTCATCGACACAGAGCTCGATCTCCGGCGCCGGCTGATCCGGCGTGGAGGCGCGCATCCGAAGGTGCAGCGTGACGCAGGACGCTTCGGCGTGCCTCGCGGCATTGGTGATCGCTTCCTGCGCGATCCGGTAGAGATTGACGCCGAGCGCGGACGGCAGCTTGACGAAGCTGCCGGACAGCTCGATCTCGAACCGCGGCCGTCCCTGCATTCGGGCATTCCAGCCGGCAACCAGGCTCTCAAGGCTCGCGGCGAGGCCGAGCTCGTCGACGTCGGGCGGCCGCAGCCGCACCAGCGCCCCGCGCAGCATGTCCATCATCCGCGCCGCGATCTCGGCGATGGTCCGGCATTCCGGCAACAGCGCGGGATGGTCCTGCCCGGCGGTGTGCCCGGCGGAGGCCGCCACCGCGCTGATCGCGGCAAGACACTGGCCGAATTCGTCGTGCAGCTCGCGCGCCAGGTGCAACCGCTCCTGGTCCTGCAGCGCGATCAGGCGCCGGGTCAGTTCATTGCGCTCGCCGAGCGTCGTCTCCAGTTTTGCGGCAAGCGCATTGAACACGCTGCCGATCGCCGACAGCTCGGCCAGATCGAAATCCGGCAGACGGGTCGACAGATCGCCGGTCGAGAGCCGCTCGAGCCCGGCCACGATCGCGCGCGTCGGACGCAGCGCGCGCGCCAGTGCGGCATAGACGAGAAGGCAGAGCAGCGACAGCGTGACCGCCATCAGCGGCAGCCATTGCCCGACCTCGCGCCAGCCCTGGCCGATCAGCCGGGCGGGATCGAGGATCACGAGCGCCGTTCCCGTCGTGCCATCGGCGAGCCGGACCGGATGGGAGATGTCGGGGCGGGGCTCGAACAGGCTCGCATAGAGCACCGAGAACAACGCGGGCACATTGTCGTCGGCGGCTGACGTGCCATGGCACAGCCTTTGAACCAGTTCGCCGCGGCCCGATCGATAGGCGATGCAGAGGCCTGGTTCCAGGAGCGGCGAGGCAATCCGCTCCAGGTCCGGAAACGGATCGCTTGCCAGCCTCACCCAGTGCAGCTGGCTCTGCTGAAGCTCCAGATCCCGGGCAACCAGCGCGGCAATCGCATCCGCCTGCCTGTGCGCGGACCTGTCGCTCTCGACGAGGACATAGGCCGAGGTGGCGAGGAAGCAGAAGCCGGCGACCGCCACGACGCGCAGCGCCAGCCGAAGCTTGAGATCGATCACGCTCGAAATGCTCATGGCTGATTTCGTGATTTTGAGACTCGAATCATATCAGCTTCCTCCGAACCATCCTGAGGAGCATCGCGCGAGCGATGCGTCTCGAAGGATGGAAGCGGGCGACCGC
>NZ_JBAURI010001325.1:0-6932 GCF_049581145.1 Bradyrhizobium sp. | reverse complement strand
GCGGGAAGGAAAGCGGATCTCCGGCTGACGACCGACGACTGCGCGCAGGCCACAAGCGACGCTGCGCCGAGCACGACGGTCAACAGCCGAACGCCACGCTGGATCGGCGCCGACGAGATCGCAGCCGCCTCGCCGTGGTCCGCCTCAAAGGCGACGGATGACCCTCCGGCACAGTCGTTGGAAGACATCTGGTATCTCCAATCCGCGCACTCCCAGCCCAAATCCAGCCGATATCAGGGCGAAACCCAATCCGGGCGGATCCGTGGCGAGATGGGGATGGATAGGCGATTTGGCTTTGAATGTTGCTTTTGCGCCACATCGAACAGCAGCCGCACCACGATCAAACCCACGGCCGATTCGGGCGGTGTAGCTCAGGTTTGCGGGCCGGACAGCGAGATGTCGCGCTCGGCGCGGAAGACGTTGCCGTAGAGACTCGCAATCCACTGCCGGCCGCTCGACGTCATGTTGAGATAGCGGATTTCAGTCTGAATGTGTGGCGCCACGTTGCCCCAGTAAAATTGCGGATACCGATTGACGATATCGGCGGGTGATTCATAGCCGAGCTGGCGGTTGATGCCGACCTCTTCGAACTCATGATACAGCGCATTGGCTTTCCGGATGTAGTTGAGGTCGCCGAGTTGCCCGATGAAATCGGCCGCGCGCAGGAGCGAGGCCTCCTCATCGTAGTCCTGGCCCTGGCGGGGTGGAAACCTGGTGCCTTCGATCGCAGCGGCAATGCGCTGCTTGCTGAGCGGGGCCATGCCTTCGATCCGGTTCATCACGTAAAGCTTCGAGCGGTCGACATGATAGGGCATCAGGCCGGCGTCCGATGAACCGCGCGGCAGCGTCACCTTGCTGCCGGCCGCATCAATCACAAAACCGTCGGCGTCGTCCTCCTTGAACAGGCCGCGCACGTAGCCGATGTCATGCGTCAGGCAGGCGATGATGACGTGGGCGTAATCGTCCGCCGTGAGGTGGGTGTGCAAGGCACGACCGCGGAATATATCGTGTCCGGCGAGCGTCACGAGCATCGTATGCTCGACATTGTGGTAAAGTGCGTCGCTGTTTCCAATGCATTCGAGAGCGACGCGCGCGGCCGCCGGCACGGTCTCGACGAGGTGCGTCTGCGAAGACCCGAACCGGCGGCGCATATAGGAGCTGAGAAACTCTTCCAGGGCGTCTGCCGCCAGCTCCGGTAACGTCATCATGGATGCTGCTCCGCTTCGCTAACCGCGCGCCTACTCCTGACTTCTCAACCATTGGCGGTCGCGGTAGCATAACGCAACTGAGGTCCGGCGACCAAACGGCGAATGCTGCGCGCGAGAAAAAAGCGGGCTGTATTGGCCATATTTAATCTACCGGGCTCAGCGTCGGTTTTGCCAGAATAAACATCCATGCTGCAGCAGCGCCCGACCGGCCTGCCTAGTGTTGCGGCACCGGCATCGGCGGACGCAACGGAAGTCCCGACATGCGGCCCGCTGGCCGTGGCGGCTTCCCCGCAGCGGTGCGCGATCGGCCGCGCTTCTCGCCATCGACGGACTCCAGATAGGAGGTGAGCTCCCAGGCCGAGGTCGAATTTGTCACATAGTGCTGCTGCAGAAACATGAACAGCGTCAGACGAAAGCGTCCCTTGGCAAGGCCGCGCGCGCTGCGATGACAGGCCGTGCAACTGTCGGCGAACAGCCGCGTGGCCGACTTGCCTTGATCCAGATTTTCGCCATGCGCCGCGGCAATGCTCAGTGCAGCGGTGACGCCCAGCGCAGCGAGCACGGCAGAAGCCGGCCGACTGCGGCGCAATCCCCGCGGTATTTTCGATTCAGACGTTCCGTACATGCCTCACTCATCCTTCGGTCGGGCTTGTCGTCCGGAGCTTAGCAGTTGATGGGGCCGCCGTGTCCAAATCCCTCCAAATCTCCTTGGCGCTGTCGATGACGGAGATCGGCGTCAGGAAAAAGCTGACGGCCGTCCTGCACCGCTCAATATGGCGGCGGCTTTCTTGCCCGCTGCGTTCTTGCCGCTTCCATCCACCACGTCAGATCATCGGCGAAGCGCGGGAACGCCGCCTGCAGCGCGTTGCCGCCATCGCCGGTCGGCATGCCTTCCGCCGACAAGGTGTGCGCGATCGGGCCCGCCGCGATCGTGCTCGACACCACCACCATACCCATCTCCGATAACGTGCCGTGCCAGGCGGTCGCGGCGCGGGCGCCGGACAAGCGTCCGGCCGAGTAGCTCGCAATCGCGGCCGGACGCCAGAACCATTCCTCCAGGAAATGATCGGTGAGGTTCTTCAGCCCCGGCTGGACGCCCCAATTATATTCGCCGGTGATGAACACGAAGCCGTCGGCCTCGCGGATTTGCCGCGCGAGCTTCTCCAGCGCAGCTGGCGCCGTGCCTTTCGGATGTTCCTTGTACATCCGGTCGAGCATCGGCAGCCCGACTTCCTTGGCATCGATCAGCTCGACATCATCACCGCGCGCGCGAAAACCGTCGACGACGAAATGCGCCAGCCGAATACCCATGCGGTCGGACCGATAGGAACCATAGAGGACGAGGAGACGATTGCTCATGACGCGGCAGGCTAGCACGCGACGGTCGCCAGAGCATCACGGTCTTTTCACGTCGGAGTGAGCCGCAACGCGGATCAACGAGCGAACGCGCTGGCGATGACGCAATCGACACTTTCGTTGCGGCGCGATGGACCGCTTCGCTCGCGCTCGCAGCACGGCGAAGATGCAGGTTCGCCCGCTTCGAAGCACCGCTTCCCGCAAGTGGTGCGACGGAAATTCCTGCTCACAACAGCTTCGCGCTGACGAACAGGGCGCGCAGCGCGTTGGTCGCCTGCACGGTCAGCATTGCATTATCGGCGGCACCTTCGAGCGCCGCGATGGCGTCGTCATGCATCGCGCGGAATTCCATCCACTCGACGGAGTTGATGCTGGTGAGAAACTGATAGGCCTGGCCGACGGTCGCAATCGAGACCGTCTTGTCGTCCAGCTTGATCTTGAACGTCGTGCGCAGCGCGGTTTCGGATTTGGAGGCTTCATTCATGAGCTGCTCAACGCCGCTGCGCGAGAGGACGAGGCCGCCTGAGGAGACGACGTCACGAGTCCGACGTCGGGTGCTGCGAAGCCTGCGTCACACCGCTCAGGCTGGGGACCACGACGAGGCGGTTGATCACGCCGTCGTCGAATGCCTTCAGGAAGCGGTCGTAATTCCTGATCGAGACGCAGCCATTGGAGTCGCCGTCGGGTCCCAGCATGAAGCTGTGCGTGAGCAGGCCTGAACGTCCGAGCGTCGAGCCATCGACCACGACCATGCGCAAGGCCCGCACGCCGTGGAACAGCCGCTCGCGCGGCTTCAGTTCGTAGGTCGCCGGCGGCGTGGCGCCGACCATGTGCTCCCCGACGTGCTCGGGATCGTCCCGCAGCTTGCCCATGCCCGAATGCGCTTCCAGGATCGTGCCGTCCGGCAGGTAAACGATCCGCGCCGAGATATCGTACACTGCGGTCATTTTGTCGTAGCCGAGCGCGGACAGGTCAGGCGCCTGACGGAGCAGTCCGGCGTCCGGCGTGAGCGAAGCCAGTTTGACCGGTCCCGGCGGCAGCAGGTCGGAGAGTTTTTGCAGCAGCGAGCGATCGTCCGGCCGGCCGGCCTGGGCCATCGCCGATCCGGCGCCCGGGGGCAGGTCCGCCGCGGCGGGACGCGGTCGCGGCAAGGGAACACCGACTGCGACGGTCGGAGCAGCCAGCGCGGCGCCGTCTGCCACGATCGAGCGCTGATCCTGCAAGGCCATTTGCTGCGCAAGCATGCCTTTGGCGTCGCGAATTCTCGAATCCGGCCCGCCAAATGCGGCGCGGTCCAGCGCCTCCAACGGGGACATGGCTTCCATGGATGCACCGAGCACGGCCGTTGACGCCGGACCGAAGCGATCATCGAACGAGCTGAAGGCGGCCTTCGACGGCAATGCGGCGGTCGCGAGCGGCGCTTGATCGGAGTCGGCGAAATAGGCGGCCGCGCCGGCGGCAATCGCGAGCACAGCAAGGGCGAGCACAACCGTCTCGGACCGGCCGAAACGGTCGCGCATCAACAGCGCCTCAACACTCGCCCCGTCGGAAGCCATCAAGTCCCCAACCACGCTTCGGGTCCCAATCCCGCGCAAGGAATCTTACCAGCCGATGGCTCAATATGGGAGCCAAAAGTAAGGCAGAATCGAGACAAACCCGCGCTCTCCCGTTCAACGGGTAGGCGCTGTGGATGACCATCCTACCCGATCTTGAGAGCGACGTCAGAGATTCGTTGAGATCAGGCGACCGGGCCGCTTAATCTGGGCAGGCCGCGCAGACTGGGATCGCGCCGCCATCGCGATCGAGGATAGGCCCGTGTCATCACGAGCGCCGGGACCCCGGAGTGAGTCGCACCACTCGCTGGACCGGCTCAGCTGTGGTGCGGTCCGCGCATGATCTTCATGGCGTCTTCGATATGACGCCATTCCTTGGCCTGTTCGGCCTCACCCCTGCCCTCGCAGGCCATGGCATTCTGGGCCGCGTGGGCGATGGCCTCGAAGCCGTGCTGCTCGAGCATCTGCCGCGCAATCGCGTGAAGCTGCGTTTCAGAGGTCATGGCGCTCTCCTGGCGTTCCATCCCGCTCGGAGCCGCGACGGCGGCTCGACTCGGCGACGGTAAGACAGGCAACGCGCGCACCTTTCGGACGGTTCCGGCAATCTTGTCGCGCCGTCGCGAAGCGTTTACCGCCGGACGACGTCGTCCGCGGCTGATTGCTGGGATGGCTTGCCGAAAACGCTGCGGCAGCCATCGCTGAGGCTGGCACGCTGTCGGCGCATGCAGGCCGTGATCCGCTCCACGTCGGGAATTTCCGATGAACAGAGCCGAAACACGTCGCCGGTGCACAGCCGCCGCTGATCCTCCTGGGTGAATGCGTGGCTCGCCGCCGGCCACGTCGCGAGACAGCACGCCAGCATGAAACTCGTCTTGAATTTTTGGATCTTGAATTTTCGGATCGTGAACGGATCAACTGGCATCGCTGTCCCCAAATCGACCGACGTTGTGGTCATATCCCAAGCGGTTCGCCGCCTTGGAATCGTTCACGATGCTATCGGCGCGAGTGGCCGGCCTTCAAGATTCCCCGCAGCAACACTTCCTAAAAATTTGCGGAGACTGCATCGCGCTTCGCTGCAACGCGACGCCACCTGCTCGCGGCGACGGCCAGCGATACATCGCCTGCCGCGGCGGTGCGGCGAACTTGCCTCAGGGTGGCGCCGAGCACGACATAAGCGGCAGACGTCCACAATGACTGCCAGTTGGAGGGCCCCTCATGGAACAGGATGTAGAGCGCGGCGATGCCGAACAGACCGGCAAAGACCGCTTCGGCGACCGGACGCGCAGCTGATTTCTGAGGGTTGAACAGTGTCAAGGTCCAGAGCGGCACCGCCGTCATGGTCAGCCCGGCGAATGGAAAATCGCGAGAGCCCGGGTCGAACATCAGGCCAAGCGCGATTTGCGTCGCGACCAGCGTGGTCACCATCAGCACGCCCCCCAAGATCCGGGTCGGGAGCGATGCAGTTCTGGCCTCGGTCGGGCCGATCAATTCCAGGAAGGCGGGTAGCGGCCGCCCCGCCATCAATGCGTTGGCGCAGAGCAGCGGCGCCGCCAGTCCCGCGGCCAACAGCAGGCCCTGAACCAGCCAGCCACCGAAGCCAAAGCTCTCGTAAAACGCCTTCTCGGCACCTAGTCCCGCCAGGATGCCGCAAACGGTCGCGGAGACCGCCACGGCAATCCAGGATGCCAGTCGCGGCGACGACGGCTGGCGTCGCAGCGTGAACCATGCCGCGGCGAAGACGGACGCGCTCAAAGCCAGCCCGTATCCCAGTTGCCACTTCCAGAATGGGTAATTGCTGACGGCAACGCCGGGCGGAAATTTCAGGCTCTGACCGTCGCGATCGATCAGGCCCCAATGGCCGCCAGCGGTGCCTTCCCAGCGACGCTTCCACGGCTCGTTATAGGCCTCGAACAGGTTGACGCGAAAGTTCTCCTGGCGCGCAAGCTCGAGAAGCGCGGACATGAAGCGCGCCTGATTGATGCGGGACGGCAGCGCCCGATCGCGCATCCGACCCCTGCTCGGCCACCCGGCTTCGCCGATCAGGATGTCCTTGCCGGGAAAAGCCTGAACCATCCGCTTGCGCATGGCATCGACATGGGCGGCGGCATCTTCGGCCGCGACCGGAACGTCCTCCCAATAGGGCAGCACATGAACCGTGACGAAATCGACGACGTCCGCCAGCTCCGGGTAACGCTGCCAGAACTCCCAGACGTCGGCGTAACTCACCGGAACGCTCACGCGCCGCCTGACCGAGCCGACGACGTCCCGAAGCTCGGCTGCCGTCATCTCGCCCCGCAACAGCACCTCGTTGCCGACGATGATCGCCGTGATCACGCCGGGGTAATTCCCGGCCAGCGCAATCGCAGCATCGATCAGCAGCGCATTCTTGGCGCGGTCGCGTCCAATCCAGACCCCGAGCATCACTTTCAAGCCGACCTCGGACGCAAGCTCGGGCACCTTGTCCAAGCCATTGTCGACCGAGTAGATGCGGACGCATTTGGAGATCTTGGCAAGCTCGGCGAGATCGCCCGCGATCTGCTCCGGGCTGATGACGAGGTCCGCGTTCCAGGGGCTCTGGCGGTCACGAAATGGCGCGTAGGATACGCAATCCAGTTTGGCCGCGGGATCGGTCGGCCCATGCGGCAGTGTGACCGGCGTAGCCAACCAGCCCCAGACCGCGGTAACCATGCCCAGCGATGTCAGGAGAAGCGCCAGCGGCGCAAAAAAAGTGATGGTTGATCCTCGGAAACGCACGTCAATCCACGATCAGGTCATCGCATGGCTGGGGTTGAACTCGAGAGCGGCGGTACTGACA
>NZ_JBAURI010001324.1:0-19990 GCF_049581145.1 Bradyrhizobium sp. | reverse complement strand
TGTTATAGACCAGGCCCGCGCGCAAGCCCGCGACCAGCGCGCCGAGATAAAGCTGAACGAAGGTCAAAGCGGCGAGCACCGTGCTTGTCATCCGTAAGCGCGCAGGACCCGCAAGTGACGGCTGCTCCGACAGCCGCCGCAAGGTCCATACGATCGCGGCGAAGATCAGAAGCGCCAGCACCAGATGCGTGGCCAGCCGATATTGCGAGACCTCGGTTCGCTCCGACAGTCCCGAGGCGACCATCCACCATCCCACCGCGCCCTGTAGCGCGCCGAGGCCGAAAATGCCCCACAGCCGCCGCTTCAGTTCCGCGCTCATCGCGCCGCGCCACAGGAAATAGAGAAACGGCAGCAGATAGACCATGCCGATCACGCGGCCGAGCAGCCGGTGACTCCATTCCCACCAGAAGATGGTCTTGAAATCGGACAGGCTCATGCCGGCGTTGAGTTGCAGATATTGCGGGATGGCCTTGTAGGCTTCGAACGCCTGGTTCCATTGCGCCTGGCTGAGCGGCGGCAGCGCGCCGCTGAATGGTTTCCATTCGACGATCGAGAGTCCGGATTCGGTCAGCCGCGTGGCGCCGCCGACCAGCACCATGAGCGCGATCAGCGCTGCAACGGAAAACAACCAGGCGCGGACAGCGCTGATCGATGAGGCCTGTGGTGCCGGAATAGCGGTCATATCAGTCGAAACTTGAATGGATTTGCGAGCTCTTTATAGTCCGCTCTCTCCCCGGCGCAAGCCGCGCCCCCCTGCGAGGCCGGAACATTTCCCTCATGACCATTCGAACCCGCAAATTGTTCGGAACCATTGCACTGTTGCTGTTGGCCGCGGTGTGGTCGCTGATGGGCATGACGGTGGCACAGATGCCCTGGCTGGCCCGCTCCGGCCTGTTGCAGGCGATTTTCTATGTCGTGGCCGGCATGGGCTGGGTGTTGCCGGCGATGCCGATCGTGAGCTGGATGTCGCGGCCGGACCGACTGGAGCGGGACGGATCGCGGCTCAGTCCGGAGTGAAGAGGTTGTCGCCGTCTGCCCGCCGCGTCGGCTGGACCGGCGCGAATGTGACACCGGACAACAGCACGCGCATCGCCCGCAGCGAACGCACGCGTCCGTCCCAGGCCACGCGCGGCAGCGCCCGCAGATTGGTCCGGCCCGCGGCTTCCACCACCCCCGGTATGGCGGATACCGCGCTGGCAAACCCCGCCTCTTCCGCCATCACGACATGGGCACGGCGAAACGAGGAGCGATCGCCGAACGGATAGGAGAAATGTCTGACCTCGCGGCGAAGTGCGGCTTCGGCGACCGCCCGACCCATCGTCATCTCGCGCAAGGCGGCTGCTTCTTTCAGGTTCGCGAGCGCAAAAGAGTTGACGGTGGCGCTGCCGATCGTCACCAGCGGATCGGCCGCCAGCCGTGACAGATCGGCCCAATCCATCGACGCGTCGCGCGACAACGCCGCAAGATCGACTGAATAGCGCTTGCAGAGATCGTTGATCGCCAGCGAAAGATCCGACGGTGCAAGCTGGCGCATCCAGCTTTCGAGGAACTCATAAAGCTCATATTTTTCGGACACCGAGCGGATGGTGAAATGCCGCTCGGTGCGGTCGATCATCAGGCTGATGCGGGCTTCCCGCGCGATGATGCTCTCGAGCGCAAGCCGCCAGGCTTCGCCGAGGCCATCCGGAAAGGCGGTCGGCACATAGATGACGAAGGGAGCGCCGTGGCGCGACAGGACCGGGTAGGCCCAGGTCGCCAGATCCTTGTGACAGCCATCGAAAGTCAGGCAGACGAAGCGCCGAGGTTGATCGAGGATCACCGAACGCCGGCAGACTTCGTCCATCCCGATGATATCATACTCCCAGCGCTTCAGCGCCCGGATCGTCCGATCGAGAAATCTCGGCGTGATTTCGCTGCGCTTGGACGGCTGAAACCAACCTGCCGGACCCGGCCTCGAAGAGCTCGGCCGCACGCGTTCGAACCGCAAGATGATGCCGGCTCCGCCGCTGTCGCGCCCGCCCCGCGCCCCGAACCAGGCGCGGCCGCTGAAATAGGCGAGTTCGAGGTTCAGCTTCCTCAACATTCCGGCGTCAAATGACAATCTTTTGGCCTCTCGAAGCGGGGTCGGGGCGCTCCCGCCGCGTCAGTCATTACCTTTTGTTGACACTTCTTTGCAAAGGTCGATGCGGGCTGAAAGATGTAAATTTCCTTCTAAAACAGGTTTCGCGATGACCATGGCTGCCGCGATCGAACGCCGGACGGCAGAAGCGCCCGCGCGCTCCAAGGCAGGCCACATCGCCAGCATCGACGTCATCGACGATCTCCGCCGGGCGGAGCCGATCTGGCGCAGGCTTGAATCCCGGCGACAGGTTTCCACGCCCTATCAGCACTTCGATCTCCTGTCAGCCTGGCAGCGGCAGGTCGGCGAACGCGAACAAGTTCGGCCGTTCATCGTGATCGCCTACGACGCCGAGCACACGCCGCTGCTGCTCATGCCGCTTGCACTGCGCTGCAAATATGGCGTCCGCATCGCCTCCTTCATGGGAGGCAAGCACACAACCTTCAACATGGCGCTGTGGGATCGGGAGTTTGCCGTGCATGCCGGCTCCGCCGACCTCGACGCGCTGGTGTCGAAACTGCGTGCGCGCTTCGCGGCCGACGTTCTGGTCCTCGCGCAACAGCCCGCACGCTGGCGGGATCTGGCAAACCCGTTCGCCGCTTTGCCGCATCAGCCCTCGGTCAATGACTGCCCGGTCCTGACGATGCAACCGGGCGCCCCGCCCGCCACGCTGATCGCCAGCGCCTTGCGGGGACGGCTGAAGGGCAAGGAACGCAAGCTGCAGAAGCTGCCCGGTTATCGCTATCGCGTCGCCGACGGCGATGTCGAGATCGAGCACCTGCTCGACTGGTTCTTTCGCGTCAAGCCGCAGCGAATGGCCGAGCAGAAGCTTCCCAACGTGTTCGCCGAACCCGGGGTGGAAGATTTCATCCGCGATGCCTGCATGACCGCCGCTGCGGGCGGCAGCCGTGCCGTGGTCATTCACGCGCTCGAATGTGACGAGGAAGTCATCGCTCTGTTCGCCGGTGTCGCCGACGGCGATCGCTTTTCGATGATGTTCAACACCTACACGATGTCGGGCCATGCACGCTACAGTCCGGGCCTCATCCTGATGCGCCACATCGTGGATCATTATGCCGCGCTCGGCTACCGGTCGCTCGATCTCGGCGTCGGCGCGGACGACTACAAACGCATGTTCTGCAAGGACTCGGAGCCGATCTTCGACAGCTTCGTGCCGTTGAGCGCACGTGGCAGGGTTGCGGCGGCTTCGATGTCGGCCGCCGGCCGGGCCAAGCGCCTGGTCAAGCAGAACCAGACGCTGTTAGGCGTCGCGCGGCGGCTGCGGTGCGCCCTGCGCTGATCTGAATCTGCCCGGCCAAATCGGTCAGGCAGCCACTACATGCGGGCCGGGTTCGACGGCTTGCGAAGTCGGCAGCGGCTTGCTCAGCATGGTCACGTCCGAGAAGCCGACCGCGCTGAGCTGCTGGCACATCAGCGCGCGGGCATCCGATGGCATCGATTCGTCCGGAACCACCACCGCCCTCGCCTTCGCGGTCAGCAGTTCCGCCGGCAGGTCGGAGGCGCTGCCGGCGTCCAGGACCACATGCTCATAGACCCGCAGCAGGGCATCGATCGCCAGCATCATGCGCGGCGACTGCAACAGCACGCGATCAAAGCCAGGCCGCCCGGCGCTGACGAGATGCAGGCGCGACGCCTGGTCCCTGGTGATGATCTGCGCGAAAGAGGCGTCACCCTGCATCAGCTCGGCCAGTCCCGGCGCGTCACGATCGACCGAGGCGGCCGCGACCGTCGGCGTGGACGCCGCGAGATCGATCATCACGACACGCGCGTCGCGCGCCAACAACCGCGCCAGTGCCAGCGCGGTCAGGCTGATGCGCTCGCCTGATGCGGTGCCGATCACCGTCACCTTGCGGGCCGCCTCGCCTGCGGCGCGCAACGCCCCCGCAAGCTGCTCGATCTCGGCGTATTCGGCGGCGATCCCGGACGTTACGACGGAAACGATTTCAGGAGCGATATCCGCGACAAGCCCGGGCGCCGCCGTGTCAGGCTCGATCGGTGCCGCGGATTCGACTTCCGGCTCGACAATGGCAGCGATCGCAGGAACCGGCGTCGGCGACGCCGCCCGAGGCGCGGTCATCGCCAGCAGTTCGCCGGTCACGACGATGGCCCCCGAGACCAGAAGGGTTGCCAACGTCGCGATCAGCACGATCGGTAATTTCTTCGGATAGGCCGGGGTGTTGGAAACGATGGCGCGCGAAATGACGCGGCCATCCGACGGCGCGGCATCGATCGTCTCGCGCGTATTGGCTTCGCGATATTTCGCCAGATAGGATTCCAGGAGATCGCGTTGCGCCTTGGCTTCGCGCTCGAGTGCGCGGAGCTTCACGTCCTCGCCGTTGCTGGAGGTCGCCTGCTTCTTCGATTGGTCGAGGCTCGCCGTGAGGCTTTCGACCCTGGCGCCGGCGATCCGCGCGTCACTGTCCAGCGAACGGGACACCTTGCTAGCCTCGTCGCGGATCTGGCGATCGAGATCGGCAAGCTGCGCCTTCAATTCCTTGATGCGGGGATGGTTGTCGAGCAGAGTCGAGGACTGTTCGGCCAACTGGGCGCGCAGCGTCACCTGCTGCTCGGACAGCTGCCGCATCAGTTCGGTATTGAGGACTTCGGAAGCTTCGATCGGCCTGCCGCTCTGGAGCATCTCTCGGATCAGCCGCGCCTTGGATTCGGTCTCCGCCTTCAGCGCGCGGGCGTTGTTCAATTGCGTGTTCAACTCGCCCATCTGCTGATTGGACAGCGTGGTATTGTTGGTACCGACGAACAGGCTCGACCTGGAGCGGAAATCCTCGACGCGGGATTCCGCATCCGCGACCTTGCTGCGCAGATTGTCGATCTCGCCCGACAACCACTGGCTCGCGGATTTGGCTTGCGCCTGCCGCGCATCCTGCTGCAGCACCAGATAGCTGTTTGCGATAGAATTGGCGACACGCGCGGCAAGCTCCGGGTCGCTGGACTGGAATTCGACGACGATGACGCGTGATTTGTCCACCGCATAGGCCGTGAGTCGGTCGAAATAGGCGTCGAGCACCCGCTCTTCCGGCGTCATCGAAAACGGATCACGGCCGATCCCGATCAGTGCAAACAGCGACTTCAACGGTGCCAGGCCGCGCAACACGGGGTCGAATTCCGGCAACTCGGCGAGCTTGTTCTTCTTGATGATCTCGCGGGCCAGATCGCGCGACAGCACGAGTTGAACCTGGCTGGTAACCGCCTCGGCGTCGAGCGCGGCGCGCTCCTCGTTGCCTTCACCATTCGGCCGCAGGAATACATTCTCGCGTCCATCGATCAGGATGCGCGCTTCGGATTTGTACAGGGGCGTCACGAGATTGACGACGGCAAGCGCAAGCAGGGTGACCAGCAGCGTCGGGACGACGATCCATTGCCGGTTGCGCGCCAGCGCCTCGCCAAGCGCACGCAAGTCGATATCGCCTGCAATCGCCGTCATTGCAGGCGCGACGGCTCCAGGTTTGGCGACGGCAGCCTTCACGACTGCGACGTTGACCGGAGCCGGTGCGGGCTTCGCGAGCGCCATTGCGCCCAACGCCTTGTCCTTGATCCAACGCCAGACGGCTACACGCATCGTCGACCCCCGCAGGACGCCAAAATTTTGTACCACACCGGACGAATTACACTCGATTATGGTTGCCGGTCGGTTAATTCGACAGGTCGGTGCCGAGGATGGCGTGGCGGGAATAGTAGGCGTCATGCTTTGTTAACCATCAAAGCCCCTTAATCGGAATCACGAATTCCTGATGGGTCGTCTGATGCGAAGCGCGCACGCCGCTACACACCGTTTGCCTGCGGCGGCCGCCTCGCCGAGTCGCCTTGTCGTGCCGTTCGTGACCGCGTTCGGCCCACTGCGCGTCCCCGGCGAACGCTGGCTCTGACGATGCTGCCGCCTCGCGATCAGCCGCTTCATATCCTGCACGCGGTGCGCACGCCGGTCGGCGGCATCTTCCGTCACATCCTGGATCTCGCCAATGGCCAGGTCGATCGCGGCCATCACGTCGGAATCATCGCCGATACACTCACAGGAGGAGAACGCGGCAAACAGGCGCTGGCGCAGATCGAGCCCCGCCTCAAGCTGGGTGTTCATCGTTTCGCCATCCACCGCGAGCCCGCGCTCTCGGACGCCCTGGCCTGGATGGCTTTCCGGCGCCTGATCCGTCAATTGAAGCCGGATGTGCTGCATGGCCACGGCGCCAAGCCCGCGGTCTTCATCCGTTTCCGGACTGCGCCCAAGGGCGCGATCCGGGTCTACACGCCGCATGGCGGCTCGCTGCATTACCCTCTCAATACGTTGAGAGGTGCGTTCTATAGCCGGCTCGAACGCGCCCTGATGGACAACACCGACCTGTTCCTGTTCGAAAGCGCGTTTGCCCGTGACACCTACCAGCGCACCGTCGGCACCCCGCGCGGGCTGGTGCGCTGCGTGTTCAATGGCGTCACCGCGAATGAATTCGATCCCGTGACCAGGGCGGAAGACGCAACTGATGTGGTGTATGTCGGCGAGTTCAGGCACATCAAGGGTGCCGACCTGGTTGTCGACGCGGTGGCGCGGCTGCATGCCGACGGCAAGCCGATTACGCTGACGCTGGCCGGCGACGGCGAGGAGATGGATGCGCTGAAGGCACAGGTCGAAAGGCTCGGCCTCGCGCATTCGGTCCGCTTCATCGGTCACGTTCCGGCGCGCCATGGTTTCTCCAAGGGGAGGCTTTTGGTCGTCCCGTCGCGCGGCGACTCCATGCCCTATGTCGTGATCGAGGCGGGCGCCGCAGGCATCCCGATGATCGCCGCCAATGTCGGCGGCATCCCCGAGATCTTTGGATCGCATACCGACGCGCTGTTTGCGCCCAACATGGTCGGCGCGATAGCGGATGCGATCGAGGCCGCGCTTAAGGATCCGGCCGCGGCGCAGGCCCGTGCCAAATCCCTGCGCGAACGGATCTTCCTGCATTTCTCGCAGAAGGCGATGGTGGAGGGAGTGCTGGCCGGCTACCGCGACGCGCTGGCGGCGGTCCGGTCCTGACATTTCGGATCAGACCCGGCGCTGAAACCAGCCATTAACCCTCATTTACCAAGCTAACAGTTTCTTCCGAATTATCCTTTAATTGCAAGGTTGGGGAATACCGCTTTCGCGCGTGCGCGCATAGATTGCAACCGCGTCGACGCAACAACGGACTGGGACGATCGTGGAACCAATCAACGCACGCACGATGCTTGAAGCGGCTACGTCGGGCGCTGCGACCGCAACGCTTGACCGTCCGTCGCTCGAACGGCGGCGGCGGTTGTCGCAGGCCGCACTCGCCGTCGCCAGCCAGAAGGTCCGCCCCGCTTATTCGCCGATCGTGATCGCCGGCGTCGTCCGGCTGATCGATTTCACGCTGCTGAGCCTTGCCGGCGTCGTCATCTATCTCGGCTATGTGGTACCGCTGTCCGGCTTTCGCTGGGAATATGTCACGGCCATCCTCGGCGTGGCCACCGCCGCGGTGATCTGCTTTCAGGCCGCCGACATCTATCAGGTCCAGGTTTTTCGCGGCCAGCTCCGCCAGATGACGCGGATGATTTCGTCCTGGGCGTTCGTCTTCCTGCTGTTCATCGGCGTTTCATTCTTTGCCAAACTTGGCGGCGAGATTTCGCGGCTTTGGCTGTCCGCCTTCTTCGCGGTCGGGCTTGCGGCCTTGATTGCCCAACGCGCCGTCCTGCGCGCGCTGGTGCGGCGCTGGGCCCGTGAGGGCCGGCTCGACCGCCGCACCGTCATTGTGGGCTCGGACCACAGCGGCGAAGAACTGGTGCAGGCGCTGAAGATCCAGGAGGATTCGGATATCGACGTGCTCGGCGTATTCGACGACCGCAACGACAGCCGCGCGCTCGAGACCTGCGCCGGCAGTCCCAAGCTCGGCAAGGTCGACGACATCGTCGAGTTCGCTCGCCGCACCCGCGTCGACCTCGTGCTGTTCGCGCTGCCGATCTCGGCGGAGATACGCATCCTGGACATGCTGAAGAAATTGTGGGTGCTGCCGGTCGATATCCGATTGTCCGCCCACACCAACAAGCTGCGCTTCCGGCCCCGCTCCTATTCCTATCTCGGCAAGGTCCCGACGCTGGACGTGTTCGAGGCGCCGATCACGGACTGGGATCTCGTGATGAAATGGCTGTTCGATCATGTCGTCGGCGCCGCCGTTCTGCTGATGGCGCTGCCGGTCATGGCCCTGGTGGCGCTGGCCATCAAGCTCGACAGCCCCGGCCCGATCCTGTTCCGCCAGAAGCGCTTCGGCTTCAACAACGAGCGCATCGACGTCTTCAAGTTCCGCTCGCTCTATCACCATCAGGCCGATCCGAGCGCGTCCAAGGTCGTCACCAGGGGCGACCCGCGCGTCACTCGCGTCGGCCGCTTCATCCGCAAGACCAGCCTCGATGAGCTGCCGCAACTCTTCAACGTCGTGTTCAAGAGCAATCTTTCCCTGGTCGGGCCGCGCCCGCATGCCGTGCAGGGCAAATTGCAGACCCGGCTGTTCGACGAGGCGGTCGACGGTTATTTCGCGCGTCACCGCGTCAAGCCGGGCATCACCGGCTGGGCGCAGATCAACGGCTGGCGCGGCGAAATCGACAACCAGGAAAAGATCCAGAAGCGTGTCGAATTCGATCTTTATTATATCGAGAACTGGTCGGCGCTGTTCGATCTCTACATTCTGCTGAAGACGCCGCTGGCGCTGATGACGAAGAACGAGAACGCTTATTGACGGCGGACGCCCGCCTTCCACGGGCTGACGAAAGGGCCACCCGGGAACGTCGCCCCCGCATTTTCCGTCGTCGAGCACAAGGTATGGTCGAGTTGCGTAGGTTTGCGAGTCTGTGATGGCGCATGCGGCGACAGCCGGGGAATTTTCCTTAACCGCGACCGCGGCACCGGGCGTGCGCGCGTTGCAGCGCGCGCTGGTCTGGCTGGCCGGCGCCTCCGGCGCGATCGTCTTCATCGAGCCGAGCCCCTACGAGCTGGTCACGGCCACCGCTATTGTCCTGTTCTTCGCCACCGGCTTGCGGCTGCGGTTGATGTTCATGCCGCTGCTGTTGCTCCTGGTCGCCCTCAATATCGGCTACAGCATCGGCGCCATCCCGCTGCTCGGGCGGTCCGACGTCTTCAGCTGGGTCGCCACCTCCTGGTACATGGCGCTGACCGTGATCTTCTTCGCAATGGTGCTCTCCGAGGACACGGCTGGCCGCCTCGACATGCTCCGCCGCGGCCTGATCGTCGGCGCGATGATCGCCTCCCTTGCCGCTGTCGGCGGCTACTTCAACCTCGTTCCCGGCGGGCACGATCTCTTGACGCTGTATGAGCGCGCGCGCGGCACCTTCAAGGATCCCAACGTGCTCGGCGCGTTCCTGATCCTGCCCGCGCTGTTCACGCTGCAGAGCGTGGTGCTCGATCACCTCGGTCGCGCGTTGCGCAGCACCGCGGCGCTCGGCATCATCGCGCTTGCGATCCTGTTGGCGTTCTCGCGGGCGGCCTGGGGCGAATTGATCCTGACATCAGCCTTCATGCTGGGGATGATGATCCTGACCAGCCGGTCACGCGGCGAACGCTCGCGCATCGTGCTCCTTGCCGCGGTCGCGGTCGCAGCCGGCGCGCTGCTGGTTGCCATACTGCTGTCATTCCACCAGATCTCGGACATGTTCCAGCAGCGCGCGAGCCTGGAGCAGAGCTATGATGAGGGCCGCTTCGGACGATTCGGCCGCCATATCCTCGGTGCGGAAATGGCGCTCGATCTGCCGTTCGGCATCGGCCCGCTGCAGTTCCATCATTACTTTCCGGAAGACACCCACAACTCCTATCTCAACGCCTTCATGTCGGGCGGATGGATGTCGGGTGTCTGCTATCCCGCGCTGGTGTTGCTCACGGTCATCCTGGGTTTCCGCCACGCCGTCGTCCGCGTGCCCTGGCAGCGCGGCTATCTCGCGGTCTTCTCCGCCTTCCTCGGCACCGTCGGCGAAAGTTTCGTGATCGATACCGATCACTGGCGCCACTTCTGGATGATGCTGGGCGCAATGTGGGGCTTGTTCGCCGCGGCGCAGCCTTACAGGGGCCGCGCACAAGCACCGCTCACGGCACCCGCCGCGATCTTGCAGGCCGGTCCGGCTTCTCCTTCAGTGGCGCAGCCTCGCTAGCGTCAGTGAGCTGCTGCGTCGCTTTCAACATCGACTGATAGCTTTCGGTCCCGTAGCGGACCAGAAATTTCAGCTCCTCATCCGTATAGGCTTCGCACTGCTTCTGCATTGCGCGCCTCACCAGGTCGTACGGGCGGCCCATCTCCGCCATCCGTTCTGCTATCGGGACGATGAAAACCTTGCGCCGATCGCTCTCATCACGTTCCCGGCGCACCAAGCCGGCCTTCTCCAGCCGGTCGACAACGCCCGTAATCGCACCCGTCGTGAGACCCGTCAGCTCCGCGAGCCTGCCCGCGGTCATGCGACCCTCGACGTTGACAAAATCGATGCAGTCCATGTCCGCACTCGAAATGCCCGCGCGATCGGCCACGATCTTCGCAAACATCGCTCCCTGCGAAGAAACCCTCCGCATCGCATTCTCAAGTTCCTGCGAGAGCACAGCGCGCGCTTTTGTCCTTGACAAGGCCGATCCAGTATCTTAGTTCATATATATCTTAGATGCTAAGATATATAGCTTCCCGGAACTCTTAAACCCGTGCGACACCAGGAGCAAGCCATGATCATGCGCCCCCGCAAGGCCCTCATCATCGGTGCCGGCATTGCTGGTCCCGTGACCGCCATCCTGCTCAAAAGGGCGGGCTTCGAGGCCGCGATCTATGAAGGCTGGTCTTATTCGACCGGCATCGGCGGCGGATTGCAGATCGCGCCGAATGGCATGCGCGTTTTGGCCGAGATCGGGCTCGCTGACGAATTAATCCGCGGCGGCTCCGTCTGTGAATCGATCGACCTCTACTCGCAATCCGGTTCCCGGCTCGGCTCGGTCAACCGCAACATGGTTGTGCGCTTCGGCTACCCCTCGGTCAGCATGCGCCGCGCCATGCTGACCGAGGCGCTCGTGGATCAGGCGTGGTCGTCTTGCGTCGAGGTCCATTTCGAGAAGCGGCTCGCGCGCATCGAGGACCGTCCCGACCAGCCCATCGTCGCGCACTTCACCGACGGATCGAGCGCCGAGGGCGACGTGCTGATCGGGGCGGACGGCGTCCATTCGGCCGTGCGCCGCCATGTCCTCCCCGACGGTCCGACGCCTTGCGATACCGGCCTGATCGGCTTCGGCGGCTTCGTGCCGAGGGCAATTCTGGAGGCATCGGGAGCCCGATCAAGCCTTGCCATGACCTTCGGCCAGAGCGGCTTCTTCGGCTACGGCTTTTGCGGCCCCGAGGCTGCCGATGGCGCGATGTGCTGGAGCACTCAGCCGGCGCGCGGCATCGACGCGGAGACCTTCCGCGCCAAGGACCAAGCGACGCTCAAGCAGCATCTCCGCCGCTTCCACGCCGGCTGGCACGATCCGATCCCGCAACTCATCGACGCGACGGAGCGGATCATTGTCACCGCGACGCTCGATGTCGCGACGTTGCCGACCTGGTCGCGGGGACGAACGCTTCTGATTGGCGATGCCGCCCACGCCACCAGCCCGCATGCCGGCCAGGGCGCCTCGATCGCGCTCGAGGACGCCTACAGGCTGGTCCGCGCCTTGCAGAATGAACCCGAAATCAGCATCGCGTTCCAGAATTTCGAAAGTGAGCGGCGACCGCGCGCAGAACGCCTGGTTGCGCTCGCCCGCCACAACGGCGGCCGCAAGCGTGAATTCAGCCGTGCCGGCGCCTGGATCCGCGACCAGATGATCAGGGTTATGCTGCCGCTCAATGCTCGCAGCCAGGACTGGATCTATGGCTATGATGCTCGCGCCGTCACGCCTCGATCTGGAATGTCATCCCCGCGTTTTCGACAAGCCGCTTGATCAAGCGGTCGCCCATCGCGGCGCCGGGAGTCCAGATGCCGGCCTCGAGTTCCGGCGTGTCGCGCAACAGGCAGATCGCGGACTCCGCGATCATCTTGGCGGTCGAGGCATAGCCGGGCTCGCAGTCGCCGCCCACGGCGATGCGGACCTGCCTGCCGTCCGGCGCAAAGCCGGCGAACAGGATGTCGTAAGAGCCGCTCTCGCGCTCCTCTTTCGAAGGCCCCTCTCCAGGCTTCGGCCCTTCGACGCCGCTCATCTTGTTGGTGGCGGCAGCCACCTGCTTGGCCTTGGCCTGGCCCTGCTCGCCCTCGCCGGTCAGGATCATCTCGTCATAGACGAAATCCCGGCCGTAGGGAAAACCCATCAGCATGTTGGAGCGATGGACGCTGCGGGTGTTGATGGTCGACATCGGAAACGGCGCGGTCCAGGCGTTGAGGTCCTGATCGAATGCCACCCTGTTGCCGGGCGGCTGCTTCGGTCCTTCGAACCCCGGCGTCAGCACGAACGGGTCCCTCAGCATAGCAACCAGGCTCAGATCTTGCGCAGCCGCCGCGAAATTCGCCTTGATGCTGGCATAGGTGCCTCCCGACAGCGACATCGTCATGTTGCGGATGCGGCCCTTGACACGGGACGCGGGCGCGCCCCAGGCGCGCGTCGCGGCCTGCTGGCAAAAGTACACGCCGAGTTCGAACGGCAACGAATCGAAGCCGCATGAAAATAGAATCCGCGCGCCGGAGGCTTCTGCCGTCGCCTGATGGGCGTCGATCATCTGCCGCATCCACACAGGTTCACCACAGAGATCGACATAGTCCGTGCCGGAAGCGGCACAGGCGGCCAGCAGGTCGGAGCCGTAGAACTGATAGGGGCCGACGGTCGATATCACGAGGCCGGTCTGCTCGATCATGGCGTGGAGCGAGGCGACGTCGCCGGCATCCGCGGCAATCAGCGCCGTATCGGCCGGCGCGCCGACCGCGTCGCGCACCGAGGCGAGCTTGTCGAGGTTGCGGCCGGCCATCGCCCATCTCACCGCATTGTTGCCGCGGTAGCGCGCAGCGAGATATTCGGCAACGAGCTGGCCGGTATATCCGGTCGCGCCATAGACTACGATGTCGAACTTCGACGAAGAGTTCATACTGAGTTCCTGAGGTTATTTGCCGTCATTGCAAGATGCGGAGGACGAAGCGATCCATCCTTTGGCAGAATTGGATTGCTTCGTCGCTTGCGCACCCCGCAATGACGGTAGAAAAGCGGATCATGTCTTGCCGTAGGAGACGCCCATGCCGGCGCGCACGTCGCTCTGGATACCATAGGGCGCGATCGGATAGCGCAAGCCGTTTTTCGCAAGCTGCTTCATGCCTGATATCGCCTTGGCCAGATGCGCAGGCTGGATTGCCATCAGCATCTCCTCGTCGGGCACGCCGCCATAGCGCCGCTCGGCGAAGCACGGCAGCGACACGCTGGGCTCGCCGGTCTTCAGCGCCCGCCCCCACGAATCGGCGCAGGCGGTCTCGCCGACCACGCCCCATTCGAACTTCCTGTAGCCGGTATATTGCAGCCCATTGATCAGAATGATCATCTGGCCTGGCGTCGCATAGACCAGACAAATGTCGGGCGGATCAAGCCGTCCGCTGGCGAGCGGGCTCACCGCCATCGCCTGATACCTGCCGAAAGGAACCACGTCCAGCGCCTCCTGGCGCTTCTTCGCATCCGCCGCAGTGCCATGCCAGACGCCGACATAGTTCTCACCGGCGAGCCATTTCTCATCCTGGGGCCCGAGTCCGATCACGGCGCGGCATTGCGCGCCGACGAGGTCGTCGGCGGTGATGCCCACGGTCCAGCCGAGCCGGGACGCCATGCTGACGATCTGATCGGTGGTGTGGATCGCTGTCGGACGGCGGATCTTTGGAATCGCTTCCATCTCCGCGACATGCGCAAACATCTTGATGCCGGAAACCGTGGTCTTGAGGCGGAGCAACGTATTGAGATCCGCCACCATGCCGGCCGGATCGAACTGTTCAGGCGCCGTCTGCTGCTGCATGGCGTCATCTCCCACATCGGCGGCCTGATGCGCACGCCCTTTGTCGCAATCTAGCCCAGTTGACGAAGAGTTGCGACAGGGCGTCTCGCGTGGCGCCCTGGCTTCGGCATCGCGAGGTTCAAGCCCGAGGTTCAAGCTTTCAGCTCGCCCGGCGGACGAAGCCGGGATTGAGCTCACTGATCGAGCGCGCACCGCATTGCTGCATGGCGACCCGCGTCTCCGTACGAAGAATATCCAGCACGCGTGCGACGCCGGCCTCGCCGAACGCCCCCAGGCCCCAGAGATAGGGCCGGCCGAAGCCGACCGCCGCAGCGCCCATCGCCAATGCCTTGATGACGTCAGTGCCTCGACGGAATCCGCTGTCGACCAAGACCGGTATCCGTCCCCTCACCGCAGCGACGATGTCCGGCAGCGCGTCGATCGTGGAACGACCATTGTCCTCACTGCGCCCGCCATGATTCGACACCAGAATGCCGTCGATGCCGTTCTGCACGGCCAGCTCCGCGTCGTCAGGCGTGACGATACCCTTGAGCACGATCTTCATCTGCGTGATGTCGCGCATCCGCTTGATGCTGTCCCAGGTCAGGTTCGAGGACTCGCCGCTTCCGGTGATGCCGGACAGATCGATGCCGTCGTAATTATGCCTTCGGACCACGCGCGCGGCGAAACTGGAGCGATCGTGGCAATCCGAGCAATTGCGCGTGTCGCTGCGCATCAGCCGGAACAGTGTCTCCTGGTTTCGTCCCGCGACCCTGTCGACGGTGACCGCAAGCACCGGGCAACCGGCGGCTTCGGCCTTTCTGATCGGCGCTTCCGCCACTTCAAAGCGCGGCGAGGCATAGAGCTGAAACCAGATCGGCGCGCCGCGCGCCTTGGTGACATCCGCCACGGAATAGTTCGAGGACGTCGACAGGATTTGCAGATGGTTTCCGCTCCGCGCGGCCCGGGCGACGGCCAATTCACCGTCGGGATGGAAGAACTGGTTGCCGCCCGTCGGACAGACGAAAATCGGCGTGTCGTATCGGATGCCGAAAATCTCCACGCTCATGTCGACCTTGGAGACGTCGCGCAGCCGGCGCGGCAGCAATTGGAATTTCAAGAACCCCTCGCGGTCGGCGCGCAGCGTCACCTCGTCGTCGAGGCCGGAAGCCATGTAGCCGAAATGCGCCGCCGGCACGTTCCTGAACGCTGCGGGTTCGAAGTCGAAGACGTTGATCGCCTCTTTCGGATTCTTGATTGGTTCGGCGGCCGCCTGGGTCCAGATCCTCGGATCGGGCAGCTTTGAGGGGGCTTCATCCCCCCAAGCCGGCATACCGCTCGATGCGAATAATGGACTCGTCGCAAGATATTGCAGAAAGCGGCGGCGGTTGGTTGCGCGAACGATTCGTGACGACATTCGAGTCCTCCCCTGCGACTTTCTTCTTCGACCTGCATATCGTAGCATGTGCCGGACGCAAGAAGGAACGCCGCAAGGCGACTATGGGCCGATCGGTCCCGGAAACAGCTCGTCGATCCTGCCCGTCAGCCGATAGGCGAGAAGCCCGATCCATTCGCGCGCCGCCGTGTCGGTGCGGCCCAATCCGTCGGGCGCGTAAGGCGCAAAGTCGAAGACATCGGCGCCCGTACCGACGCGCCAATCCACCGGATAGGGCTCGATCGAAAATCCCGCCTTTCGGAACAAGCCGACCGACCGCGGCATATGGTAGGCCGACGTCACCAACAACCACCGTTCGCCCGGTTTTGGCGCGACCAGAGCCTTGGTGAACTCGGCGTTCTCTTGCGTGTTGCGCGAGAGTCGCTCCATCAGCAGGCGCGTCTTGGGGATGCCGAGACTTGTAAAAATCTCGCCGGCGTAATCGGCCTCCTTCGCGCCGTTTGAGATCAGGTTCGCGCTGCCGCCGGTGAACACGATACGCGCCTTGGGATATTGGCGTGCCAGCGCCACGGCCGCGATCATGCGGTCGGCCGCGCCCTTGGTGACGGGCACGCCGTGATCCGCCGACAGGTCGGCCTCGATCGCGCCACCGAGCACGATGATTCCGTCAGGCGCGCCGCGCGCGGGATCCCATGGCGGAAACCGCTGCTCCAGCGGATCCAGCAGCAGGTTTCCGAGCGGGGAAAACGCGCAAATCGCGAGCAGCAGGACGGCGGCCAGCAGCAGCCCGCGGCCGAGCCGCGCAAACCGCGTCGCCAGCAGGAGCGCGCCGACAAGGCCCAGTTCGATCAGGAAATTGGTCGGCATGATCATGATGCCGAGCGTCTTGGACAGCAGGAAAAACAAATTCGCTCCTTGGATAATTCGCCACAGCGTCATACGCTGTCACGAACGCAATCTAAAGCCATCTCATGACGCATCATCATCTGCACTCCAGCCCCGAAACCTGTCATTGGGGTTTTTTCGAAGCCAGGCTCAAGCCGGTCCTCAGTATCGACAGTGGCGATGAGGTGACCGTCGATACCATCAGCGGCGGCCCCGATGTGGTGCCAGACGCGAGCAAGTTTCACGTTCCGCCGGAGCTCGCCGAGGTGCACGCCAAAAATGAACGGATGGTGCCTGGACACATCCTGACCGGTCCGATCGCGGTCGAGGACGCCAAGCCCGGCGACGTCCTCGAGATCGACATCCTCGATGTGCGGCTGCGACAGGATTGGGGCTACAACCTGATCCGTCCCTTGGCCGGCACCCTGCCCGACGATTTCCACGAGGCGCGCCTCCTCAACATCCCGCTCGACCGGGAGCGGATGGTCGGCCGGCTGCCCTGGGGGCTCGATCTGCCACTGGCGCCATTCTTCGGCGTGATGGGGGTCGCGCCGCCGCCGGCCTGGGGCCGCATCACCTCGCTGATCCCGCGCGCGATGGGCGGCAATCTCGACAACAAGGAACTTGGCGCCGGCGCAAAACTCTATCTGCCGGTGTTCGTGCCGGGAGCATTGTTTTCCTGCGGCGACGGCCATGGCGTGCAGGGCGACGGCGAAGTCTGCGTCACCGCGATCGAGACCGCGCTGCAAGGCCGCTTTCGCCTGACGCTGCGCAAGGATCTGCGGCTCGACTATCCGCGCGCTGAGACAGCCACACACTACATGACCATGGCGATGGACCCCGATCTCGACCAATGCGTGGTGCGGGCGCTGCGTGACATGATCGCGCTGCTCGGCGAAAAACGGAACCTGTCGCGCGAGGACGCCTACACGCTCTGCAGTCTCGCCGCCGATTTGCGCGTGACGCAGACCGTGAACGGCTCCAAGGGCATCCACTGCATGATCGCCAAGACCATCGTGCATGGCTGATGCGCGGCACGACGCGCCGCAACAAGACGAGGGCGCCGGTGCAGGACAGCGCGGATCCCAGGCTGCGCGATTTGCGCCGGATGCGCTTCATCGCCACCGCGCTGTTGGCGCTGATGCTGGCGCTGTTCGTTGCGACGTCGCTCGGGTTGAAGAACTGGCCGACGGATTGGGCCTGGCTCGCCTACCCGCGCGCGTTCGCGGAGGCCGGCATGATCGGCGCCTGCGCCGACTGGTTTGCCGTCGTCGCTCTGTTCAGGCATCCACTCGGCCTGCCGATCCCGCATACCGCGATCGTCCCGCGCGGCAAGGAGCGCATCGGCGTTGCGATCGGGCGCTTCGCCGCCAACAATTTCCTATCGCCGCGGGTGCTTGTGGAGCGGCTGAGGGAGGTCGACCCCGCCGGATCGATCGCCCGCTGGCTTGCCGAGCCTGACAACGCCCGCAACGCCGCGCAGCGCGTCGCATCGGTGCTGCAGCAGGTGCTGCGCGCAATGCCTCGCGACGACGTCAACGCGCTGCTCGCCCGCGCGACGCGGTCGGGCATCGAGGCGGTGCCGGCCGCTCCCGTCGCCTCCAGGCTGCTCGCGCTGATCTGGGCGCATGGCGAGATGCAGGCGCTGGTCGAACACGCCATCGCCTATGCGCGCTCCGCGCTGATCACGAACCGCGATACGATCAAGCTCAAGGTGTCGCAGCGCTCGTCCCGCCTGATCCCGAAATGGATCGATGCCGTCGTCGCCGACAAGATCGTTTCGGGCCTGACCAAGCTTCTCGACGAGATGCGCGAACCCGGCCATCCCTGGCGGATCGAGCTTGCGGCCATGATCGAACGGCTGATCAGGGAGCTCGCTACCGATCCGCAGATGCGTGCCCGGGGTGAGGAGCTCAAGGCGCGGCTGTTGGACAGCCCGGCGGTGAACCGCCAGATCACGGCGCTGTGGCGCACCATTGAAGCCAGGCTCAATTCCCCGTCTGCCTCGCAACAATTGATCGACACGATCGAACAATTACTGATCAGGTTCGGCCGCCGGCTCGCGAGCGACGAGCAACTGGGCCAGACCATCAATCGATGGCTCCGCGTCGCAGCCCTGCGCGTGATCGCGCCGCGCCGGGCCGAAATCGCGGCCTTCGTCCGCAAGGTGGTCGAAACCTGGGACACCGAGACGCTGGTGATGCGGATCGAGCTGCAGATCGGCCCGGACCTGCAATATATCCGGATCAACGGAACGCTGGTGGGCGGCCTGGTCGGACTTGCGATCTTCGCGCTCACGCAGTGGTTCGCCACTTTGTGACGCGCTATCACCCATGCAGCCTGGATGAGGCCGACCTACGCCACGCTCCGCGCGGGACTCACGCAATTTTCAGCCAGGAATTCCGCGAGCGGCACCGGACGGCCAATCAGAAAGCCTTGCGCATAGTCGACGCCTTCGGAATTCAATTTGTGCAGCTGCTCCTGGGTTTCGACGCCTTCCGCGGTCACGGCGATATCCAGGCCCCTGGCCAAGGCCATGATCGAGGCCACGATCGCGGCGCATTCGCGCCGCAGCGACATGCCGCCCACGAACGACCTGTCGATCTTGATCTTGTCGAACGCAAATTGGGTCAGATAGGAGGCCGAGGAATAGCCCGTTCCAAAGTCATCGAGGACGACCGTGATCCCCATGTTCTTGAGTTGGCGCAGGAGCAGGAGATATTCGGCCTGGCTGTCCAAAAGGGCCGTCTCGGTGAGCTCCAGCTCGAGCCGTTCCGGGCCAAGGCCTGATTCCATCAGGGCGCTGAATACCTGCTCGACAAGATTGCCTTTGAACTGGTGCACCGACAGATTGATGGAAAGCTTGAAGTGCGCCGGCCAGGCCGCGGCCTCCTTGCAACCTTGACGAAGGATCCATTCGCCGAGCGGCATGATCAATCCGCTTTCTTCCGCGAACGGAATGAATTGGTCGGGCGGGATGATGCCGCGCTGCGGATGATTCCACCGCACCAGCGCCTCGGCGCCGCAGATCGCCTGGGTCGCAAGATCGAGAATCGGCTGATAGAACAGCTCGAATTCCTTCCGCTCGAGCGCCTTGCGAAACTGCTGTTCGAACAGCTTCTGGCTCTCCGCGAGCCTCGACATCTCCGCATCATGGATCCGAAAGCCGTTACGTCCCTCCGATTTGACGACGTAGAGCGCGATGTCCGCCTTCTTCAGGAGATCGGCGGAATCCCTGCCCTGTTCGGGCGACAGCGCAATGCCGATGCTGAGGCCGACCCGCGCGGGAAGTCCATCGAGATCGTAGGATCGGGTCACGACATCGACCAGCCGCGTGGCGAGCGAAATGGCATCGTCATGGCCGCCGCCGTGAAGCGGCTGCACGATGGCAAATTCGTCACCGCCGAGGCGCGCGACCACGCAGTCCTCGCGGATCTCCGACCTCAGCCGGGCCGCCACCTCCTGCAGCAGCTGATCGCCCGCCGCATGCCCCAATGTGTCGTTGACGCCCTTGAACTTGTCGAGGTCGAGCAGGAACACGGCGGCATGGCCGTCGGCGGAGGTCAGCTGGTCGAGGATACGCAGGAAACT
>NZ_JBAURI010001323.1:0-4640 GCF_049581145.1 Bradyrhizobium sp. | reverse complement strand
ATCTTGCACTAGCGGCTCGCGAGCCGGCGGCCTGGCGTGGTTGCGACCAGCGGATCGGTGCGCGCCGCGCCGACGATCCCGCGCCGAGCCGGCTGGAGGCGCTTCAGCTTGCCCTCCATCAGTTCCCGACCGCTTGATAAGTGCGCTGGGTGCGATCAGGCGCGTCAGTATCGGGCATTCCACCTCCGTCAGCCCAGCCGAATTCCGTGGGCGCGCTGTCGATGCTAATCGGCCGATCTGGCTTCTGCAACAATTGCACGCGATCGCCCGATCCGGCACGGCTCTCGCTGGAATGCGGAGCTGCTAAGGCGAACCATGTTTTGATCGCGCCCGACGCGAAGTAGACGGAGGTCATGCCGCGGCAGGATCTCATTGAGAAGCGCATCCATTCGCGGCTGTCTCACGTCCCGCACCGATCATCGGATCCATTAACGACGCGAGACCCCGGAAACCTGGTCGGCAGCAGGTTTTGGCCTGGCGAGATGCCCATTCTAGCGGCTGTCCTTGATTCTGAGCCCTGACCGACAGCCTTCAGGCGGATTTCGCCGAGTTGGCGCGCGGATTGCTTGTGCCTTTGGATCGCAGCCGGGGGGCGGCAGTTGTTTTGAGGCCGAAACTGATAGGAAACATGCAAGGGCCGGAATCCGCAGATCTGAAGCCGCGGCTGGTGCTGACCGGTATTACCAAGCGGTACCCGAGCGTGGTGGCCAATGACGACGTTTCCCTGAGCGTCCGTCCTGGCGAGATCCATGCGGTGCTCGGCGAGAATGGCGCCGGCAAAAGCACGTTGATGAAGATCATCTACGGCGTCACCAAGCCGGACGCCGGCACCATCCTGTGGAACGACCAGTACGAGATCATTTCCGCGCCATCCCAGGCGCGCCGCATGGGCATCGGCATGGTGTTCCAGCATTTCTCGTTATTCGAGACGCTGACGGTCTGGGAAAACATTGCGATATCGCTGGACGAGCCGGTCCCGACCGCGGTGCTCGCGGCCCGGATTACCGACGTGTCGGAGAAATATGGATTGCCGATCGATCCATACCGTCTGGTTCACAGCATGTCGGTCGGCGAGCGGCAGCGCGTCGAGATCGTGCGCTGCCTGCTGCAGGAGCCCAAGCTCCTGATCATGGACGAGCCGACCTCGGTGCTCACGCCGCAGGCCGTCCTGGTCCTGTTCAAGACGCTGCGCCGGCTGGCGTCGGAAGGCTGCAGCATCCTTTATATCAGCCACAAGCTCGATGAGATTCGCGCGCTTTGCGATACCGCGACCGTGCTGCGCGGCGGCCGTGTCAGCGGCACCGCCATTCCCCGCGACGAAACCAATGAGAGCCTCGCCCGGATGATGATCGGCGGCGAACTCGCCGAGTGTCATCTGACGCCGCGCGAGCCCCAGGAAGCGCGGCTCGAGGTCGAGCACCTGACCATGGGGACGCCAGATCCTTTCGGCACGACACTGAAGGACATCAGCCTGACCGTGCGAAGCGGGGAGATTCTGGGCATCGCCGGTGTGTCCGGAAACGGCCAGAAGGAACTGATGACCGCGCTCTCGGGCGAACGTCTGAGCGGCGGCTCGATGATCAGGATGCTCGGGCAAGCGGTCGGCAATCTCAGTCCGGCGCAACGCAGGGCGGTCGGGCTGACCTTTGTGCCGGAAGAGCGGCTCGGGCGCGGCGCGGTGCCGCCGATGAGCCTGGCCTACAATGCGCTGTTGACCGGCGCCCGCAAGGGCATGGTGCTGCGAGGCCTCATCCATCCTGCGGTGATGCGGACGTTTTCCAAGACGGTGATCGAGCGCTTCAAGGTCAAATGCGGCGGCGAGCAGGCGGCCGCCTCCAGCCTGTCCGGAGGCAATCTGCAGAAGTTCATCGTCGGCCGGGAGACCATGCTGCAACCCAAAATCATGATCGTGGCGCAGCCGACATGGGGCGTCGATGTCGGCGCGGCGCAATTGATCCGGCAGGCGCTGATCGATCTGCGCGACCGGGGCGTCGCGATCCTGGTGATCTCCGAAGAGCTCGAAGAGCTGTTCACGATCAGCGATCGTCTCGCCGTGCTGGCCGAAGGGCGGCTGTCGCCCTCGGTCAAGCCGGCGGAGACCTCGATCGAACAGATCGGAATCTGGATGAGCGGCAAGTTCGGCGATCGGGTCAACGAGGCGGCTGCGTCCGCGGATGCGCATTTGGAGACTGTCGATGCTCAGGCTTGAGCGGCGCGCGACGCCTTCGGCGATCATGGGTTTCGTGTCGCCGCTGCTGGCGGCGCTCGGCATGCTCGTGACCGGATTCCTGCTGTTCCGCGCGCTCGGCAAGGACCCGGTGGAGGCCTTCTATCTGTTCTTCATCAAGCCGGTGTCGACGACCTATGGCTTCGGCGAACTGCTGCTGAAGACGACGCCGCTATTGCTTTGCGGCCTGGGCTTGGCCCTGGGCTTTCGCGCCAACGTCTGGAACATCGGCGCCGAGGGACAGCTCACGATGGGCGCGATTGCCGGCGGCGGCGTTGCGCTGTGGTTCGGCGACAGCGATTCGAGTTTCGCAATGCCGCTGATGCTGCTGGCCGGCATGGTCGGCGGCATGGCCTGGGCCGCGATTCCCGCCTTCCTGCGCACCCGCTTCAACACCAACGAGATTCTCGTGACGTTGATGCTGGTCTATATCGCGCAATTGCTGTTGTCCTGGCTGGTGCACGGCCCGTGGCGAGACCCGCAGGGCCAGAACTATCCGCAGTCCCAGGGTTTTGGCGATGCCGAGACGATGTCGGTCATCATCAACGGCACCCGCGTAACCTGGGGCATCGTCTACGCCCTGGTGCTGGCCGCGGCCGCCTGGGTGTTCGCGCAGAAGACGTTTGCCGGCTTTCGCATGCAGGTCGCTGGCCTGGCGCCGGCGGCCGCCGCCTATGCCGGCTTTTCCGAGAAGCGCAACATCTGGGTCGCGCTGCTGTTGTGCGGGGCTTTCGCCGGACTTGCCGGAATTTGCGAAGTGGCGGGTCCGATCGGACGGCTGCAGCAGCAGATTTCGCCGGGCTATGGTTTTGCCGCCATCATCGTCGCCTGGATCGGACGGCTGCATCCGATCGGCGTGGTGTGCGGCGCGCTGTTGATGTCGCTGCTCTATCTCGGCGGCGAGTCGGCGCAGATGGGAATGGGCATGCCGTCCGCGATCACCGGAATGTTCCAGGGCCTGCTGCTGTTCTATTTGCTTGCCGCGGACCTGTTCATCACCTTCCGGATCAGGCGCGTCGCGGAGGCCGAGGCCGCACCCGCGAAGCCGGTCGCACCGTTGGAGAACGCGGCATGAATCCGCTCGTTCCGATGATCGCCAGCACTGTGGTGGCGGCGACGCCATTGATCTATGCCGCGCTTGGCGAAACCATTGTTGAGCGATCCGGCGTGCTCAATCTCGGCATCGAGGGCATGATGCTGATCGGCGCCGTGGCGGGGTTCGCCGCGACCTTCGCAACAGGCAGCGATGTGGTCGGGTTCCTGGCGGCAGCCGCCGCAGGACTGGCGCTGTCCTTGATCTTCGGCTTCCTGACGCTGAACCTGCAGACCAATCAGGTCGCAACCGGCCTGGCGCTGACCTTGTTCGGGATCGGCCTGTCGGCCTTCGTCGGCTACAATTATGCCGGGTTGCCAGTCAGTCGGCTGGAGCCGTTGACGATTCCCGGCCTGACCGCGATCCCGGTGCTGGGCGATCTTTTGTTCCACTACGACATCATGGTCTATCTGTCGGTCGCGCTGTTCGTCGGCGTGCAGTGGTTCCTGACCAGATCGCGGACCGGCCTGACCTTGCGCGCGATCGGCGAATCCCCAAGCGTTGCGCACGCCATCGGGAAACCGGTGCTGACGACGCGCTATCTGGCGGTGATGTTCGGTGGTGCGATGGCGGGCATTGCCGGCGGCTACCTGTCGTTGGTGCAGACGCCGATGTGGGTCGAAGGCATGTCGGCCGGCAAAGGCTGGATTGCGCTCGCGCTGGTCGTGTTCGGCACCTGGAAGCCCGTCCGTGTCGTGATCGGCGCCTATCTGTTCGGGGGCGTCACCCAGTTCCAGCTGTTCGCCCAGGGGTTCGGGCTGCCGATCCCGACCGAATTCCTGTCGATGCTGCCCTATGCGGCCACCATCATCGTGCTGGTGATCATCTGTCGCGATCCCAAGACGATCCTGCTCAATCAACCGGCCTCCCTCGGTCGCAGCTTTCACGCCTCCGCGTGAGCCGGTCTCCTCCACCAACCAGGTTCCAACCAGAAGGAAGGGCTATGCAGTCACGACATATCGCCAAATTGTTCAGTTTGCTCATTGCATCGAGTTTCATGGCGGCCGCGCCGGTGGCGTCATTTGCCGCCGACCCGCTCAAGGTCGCCTTCGTCTATCTGGGGCCGCGCACCGATGGCGGCTGGACCCAACAGCATGACATGGCTCGCCTCGCGCTCGAAAAGGCGATGGGCGACAAGATCAAGACCACCTTCGTCGAGAATGTGCCGGAGACCGCCGATTCCGAGCGCGTGTTCCGTCAGCTCGCCGCCGATGGCAACAAGCTGATCTTCGCGACATCGTTCGGATATATGGAGCCGCTGCAAAAGGTGGCGAAGCTGTTTCCGGACGTCAAGTTCGAGCACGTCAACGGCTTCAAGAC
>NZ_JBAURI010001322.1:0-1664 GCF_049581145.1 Bradyrhizobium sp. | reverse complement strand
TTGTAGTTCAACGTCTTGGCGAAATCGACCCTTTGGCCGTCCACCGCGACCTCGATGCCGCCGAGCACCTGCAGGACCAGACCGGTCGCGGTCACGATGATGTCGGCCGGAAGCTCGCTGCCGTCCCTCAGGCGGATGCCGTTTTTGGTGAAGCCGTCGATCTCCTGCGTGACGACGGAGGCGCGCTTGTCCCTGATCGCCCTGAACAGATCGCCGTCGGGTACGAGGCAGAGGCGCTGGTCCCACGGGTTGTAGCGGGGCGTGAAGTGGGTGGCGACGTCGTAGTCCGGTCCGAGCGCCATCCTGACGCCGCCGAGGATCAGTTGCTTGACCCGCGCCGGCTTGCGCCTGGAGAGCTGGAAGAAATACATGCCGAATAGCACGTTACGCCAGCGAATCAGATGATAGGCGAGGCTCGCCGGCAGATTGCGCCGCAACTTGTTGGCCAGGGCGTCCTGCGCCGGACGCGACACCACATAGGTCGGCGAACGCTGCAGCATGGTGACGTGGCCGGCTCGCTTCGCCATCTCAGGCACCAGCGTCACGGCAGTCGCGCCCGAGCCGATGACCACGACGCGCTTGCCTGCATAGTCCAGATTTTCCGGCCATTTCTGCGGATGCACGATGCGGCCGGCGAAATCGTCCGCGCCGGCGAATTCCGGGCTGTAGCCTTCTTCATATTTGTAATAGCCGGAGCACATGAACAGGAAATTGCAGGTGAAGCTCACGGTTTCCGCTGCGCCCTCACCTGAGATACGCTCGGCTTCCACCGTCCAGCGCGCGTCCGGTGTCGACCATGACGCCCGCCTGACGCGATGGCGAAAGCGAATTTTTTTGTCGATGCCGTTCTCGATCGCGGTCTCGCGGACGTAGTTCAGGATGCGCGGCCCGTCAGCGATCGCCTTCGGCTCGGTCCACGGCTTGAAGCAATAGCCGAGCGTGAACATGTCGCTGTCGGAACGGATTCCGGGGTAGCGAAACAGGTCCCAGGTGCCGCCGATGCAGTCGCGGCCCTCGAGGATCGCAAAGCTCTTGGTGGGACATTTGTGCTGCAGGTGATAGCCGGCACCGATGCCGGACAGGCCGGCGCCGACGATCAGCACGTCGAAATGCTCACTCACGATGGCGCTCTCCGGCGGCGCGGTTCCTTTGCGGATAGTAGAGACGTAGATGCCCGGCGCAAGGCCGGGCATGACAAAAACTGATGCAGTCCCACTCACCGTCATTCCGGGGCGCGCCCGAACTCGGGCCTACCCGAGTTCGGAAAATTTGACTGCCAAGTCGGCAATCACCGACTGGCTGCGCGAAGGCGGCATCTCGAATTCCGGACATGGCCCTTCGGACCATTCCGCAATGACGATGCTAGTAGCGATAGTGATCCGACTTGAACGGGCCTTCCTGCTTGACGCCGATATAGTCGGCCTGGTCCTTGCGCAGCTCGGTCAGCTTGACGCCGATCTTGGCGAGATGCAACCGCGCCACCTTCTCGTCCAGCGACTTCGGCAGCACGTAGACCTTCTTCTGGTACTTGCCGTCCTTGTTGTTGGCGAACAGCTCGATCTGCGCCAGGGTCTGGTTGGTGAACGAGGCGGACATCACGAAGGAGGGATGGCCCATGGCGTTGCCGAGGTTCACGAGGCGGCCTTCCGACAGCAGGATGATGC
>NZ_JBAURI010001321.1:0-2442 GCF_049581145.1 Bradyrhizobium sp. | reverse complement strand
CCTCAAGCAAAACGTAATTTATTACGAAGTCAGCTTCGAAATAACGACGGCGGCCGGACTGACCCCGATGTGGAAGTTCACGAACGTCAACGTCAACCCCACCGGTACGCTGGCGACGGCTTCGCGCGACCGGACGCATGACCTCCAAATCACCATGGGACCAGGCAACAGCAACGGTCTGACGGGCACCGCAGCGAGCGCTCAGCAAGCTGGTGACTTCGGACGAACCGTCGCCAACTCGCTTACAAACCCGCGTTAACCAAATAAACGCTCAGCACCTTAGGAAAATCCGATGGCCAAGAAGGCGAAGAAAGCAAAGGCAGCCAAGGCAGCCAAAAAAGCCAAGAAGGCAGCTCCGAGAAGGGCACGTGCAGCGGTCGGTCTAGCGGGCGGCGCCGGCGTATGTGCTCCGGGCAGCCCTGATAGGAAGTTCCCCGTGCACAACGATCCAAACAATGAAATACGTTGCAAATGCATTGGCGGACAATGGCAGTGCAGACAAGTGCCCAAAGGCGGAGATTGGCAGCCCTGAAAGCAAGCCGCCAGTGAACCGGACTGCTCATGAACGCTCGAAAACTTGGTCGCCTCCGACGGGAGCATGATCCCCGCATTCCGTACCTCAGTGCCCTGGTTGCCGGCCGGCATCAGGACCCGCCTCCGCTAGAGATCGATTACACGAACGGCATGCCCCCAAGCTTGGGCACGATGCTGAACATCGAGCTCAATGATTGCACTTGCGCAGCTTATTATCACGCGCTTCAGGTCTGGAGCTTCAATTCATCGCCAGCAAGACACATGCTCGACGTCGCCGACGATTATGTTAGGCGGCTTTACATCTCGGCCTGCGGCTATCAGCCGGGTGTACCAGGCAGCGGGCCGGAGGCCAGCGAACAGAAGGTATTGTCCTATTTGTTGAGAGAAGGCGCGCCACTCGGTCCAGCCGGCCTAACGCATAAAATAACGGCCTACTTAGAAGTCGACCCGCGCAATGTTAATGACGTGAAGCGAACGATCGCAGATTGCGGCATCGCCTATATCGGCCTGAACGTTCCGCGCTATATTCATCCCGTACTCGGCGAGCCTCCAGCCATATGGGATGTTCAGGAGCGCGACTCTGCAATTGTTGGCGGACATGCCGTCATCTTGGCCGGGTACAACGATGCGACAGCACGCGTCATATCATGGGGCGAATATTTCTCGATGACATGGAATTTTTTCGCAAAATATGTCGACGAAGCCTATGCAATAGCGGACCCGATCTGGTTCAAAAACGGCGGCAAGAAACCGGGCGGCCTGACTATCGCCGAACTTAAGGCCCAAATGCACGCCATCGCCACGAGCGGCTAAGAAATCGGGCCGACCAGAAACCGGCTCTCCGTCAAGAAATTCCCAATGATGGTTGGAGTAGGGCGTTATTTACCGGACGCCCCGTCACGTCGGTGAATAGTTTGGCCGCTCCGCCTGTCTACCGTTGAGGAAGCGGCGACCGTCGTTGACCCGAGGAATGCCACGAGGCTTGATGGGCAGGTCAGAGGCGGCAATTGGCGCTCGCGAGCGGATCCCGGCGTTCATCGCCCTTCAACTAGAGCCGCCGGCCCGTTTCCATCCATTCGCAAGCCTTCAGGCGAACCGTAACAGCCGCCAAATCAGATGACGGGCTTCCTGCAGGTCGGCGGATCGGAGGTTCTGAGCGCAGTTATAGGCCGGGATATGTGATTCGAGCATGATGACGCTTGCCGAATTCAACGAGCGGGTTTCGATTTGTCTCAACTGACAAGGGTGCCCCTGTACGCTCCTAAGCGCAGGCGCTGGGCGGCCGGAAGCTCGATGACTTTAGCCTTGCAAAGGCCGCTAAACCACTGGTAGCGTTATTGGCTCGCATCACCTTTTAAAAACCTTCTTATTTTTGGGGCACGCCGCCTGTTGATGAGGGTCCTTAGTCGTTTTTTTGATCGCCATAAGAGTAGTTCATAAGCTGCAAGGTGGAGCTATTTGCAAATGGACTCTACAAACAAGGTTTCATCTCATACTTCGCCTATGCGAACCGCGGTGCTGGTGATTCACGGTATCGGAAATCAGCGCGCGCTTGAAACGGTGAGAGGTGTTGTTTCAGCAGTGCTAAAGCCCGGCACCAAACTTTGGCTTCATCCCGAGATGAGCGGGATAGACGTCGATCTTTCCGTTCTCACCGCACCCGGAATCGAAACCGTTGAAGGGCGTCGAGACGTCGATTTCCACGAATTCTATTGGGCACATCTTATGAGTGAGACCCGCGCGATCGCGGTGTTGCTTTGGCTGTTCGAGTTAGTGCGGAAGGGACCCCTGCTAAAGAAGGGACTGAATGCGGTATGGTGGGGAACGGCCGCATTTTTGGCAACCGGGGTTGCTTCTGTGACGCTCATTCTATTGCATTTGATTCAGCGACTCTCCGAGGTCGTTGAC
>NZ_JBAURI010001320.1:0-6944 GCF_049581145.1 Bradyrhizobium sp. | reverse complement strand
CGATCGCAACCGCGCGTGGGGCGCCGCCAAGCAGGATCGGCTCGGTCAGCGCGCGATGCACCGGCACCGTGAAGCCTGCGATGGCCGAATCTGAATTGAGAGAATTGTCTTCCATCACACCAGCACTCCGCCCCCGAACGAGAAGAACGACAGAAAAAAGGAGCTCGCCGCAAACGCGATCGACAGACCGAACACGATCTGGATCAGCCGGCGGAAGCCACCGGAGGTGTCGCCAAAGGCGAGCGTCAGACCGGTCATGATGATGATGATCACGGCCAGGATCTTGGCGACCGGGCCCTGGACCGACTGCAGGATCTGATTGAGCGGCTGCTCCCAGGGCATGTTTGAACCCGCTGCCAAGGCGGGAGCAGAGAGCAGCATCTGAAGACTTGCGACCGCAGCCAGTACGGAACGGCTACGAGAGTGGAAGCTTGATCGAGTCATGGCCGATCTCCAGCGGTGTGAAGGACATAGTCGCCGTCGGATCCAAGCCCTTCGACATGAGCGAGCTCGGCGAGCCGCCGATCCGAACCACGGCCCGCCAGGACAGCGATGAACTGGATGGTCTCGGCGATCATCGCGCGAGGGACCGTGACGACGGCTTCCTGAATCAGCTGCTCCATCCTCCGGAGCGCGCCAATTGCTGAACCCGCATGGATGGTGCCAACGCCGCCGGGATGCCCGGTCCCCCAGGCCTTCAGGAGATCGAGCGCTTCGGCGCCCCTGACTTCACCGATCGGGATGCGATCCGGCCGCAACCGCAGCGAGGAGCGAACGAGATCGGACAGCGAGGCGGCGCCGTCCTTGGTGCGGAGCGCGACGAGATTTTCCGCCTTGCATTGAAGCTCGCGGGTATCCTCGATCAGCACGACGCGATCGGATGTCTTGGCCACCTCGGCCAGCAAGGCGTTGGTGAGCGTGGTCTTGCCGGTCGAGGTGCCGCCTGCGACGAGGATGTTGCGGCGATCCGCGACGGCCGCGCGCAATGTCTCGGCCTGACCGGCGCTCATGATGCGGGCGGCGACATAGTCGTCCAGGGTGAACACGGCAACCGCTGGCTTTCGGATCGCGAAGGCGGGCGCCGCCACCACGGGCGGCAGCAGTCCCTCAAAACGTTCGCCTGTCTCAGGCAGTTCGGCCGAAACCCGTGGTGATCCCGGATGAACTTCGGCGCCGACATGGTGCGCGACCAGCCGCACGATCCGCTCGCCATCCCCGGGCGATAGTCGTTCGCCAGTGTCCACGAGCCCGCCCGCGAGCCGATCGATCCAGAGCCGGCCGTCGGGATTGAGCATGACCTCGACGACAGCGGCGTCCTCGAGCCACAGCGCGATGGCCGGGCCGAGCGCGGTCCGCAGCATGCGGGCGCCGCGTGACGACGCCTCCTGATTGAGATGATGGATTGCCACTTCCGTCCCCAGGCGTGGCGGCCGCGAACTACAGCCGTGATGCCGGGATCAATAGAAAGATGCGGATGTCGCCTCACGCAACGAGATCAGATCAGGCGTAGCGCTCTGGCGTAGAATGACTGACAATAGCGAAACCGTTCACGAAGAACCGTTCGTAGGATCTGGCGGTTCGTCCTTGGGCAACACGTCCTGGGAAACTTCCTCGGCCAGGGTCTGCCCCTTCGCCAAACGCCGCCCGAGCGCCTCGACAAATCCTTCGTAGCGCTCACGGCCCTTGGCCTGGGCCGCCGGCTGCGCCGTATCCGGCAATGGGGGCGTAACGGTGAGCCAGAAGCGCACAAACAGCGCCAGCGCTTCGTTTGAGATCGCACTATAGCGCTCCAAACGTTCGACCTGTCGGGTCAGCCGGTCGAGCCGGCGGCCGAGCGCCGCCTCCATCCGCTCCGAACCATCCGGCGACAGATGTGATGAAAGCGCGGTCTCGACGACCAGCGCCTGCGGCACGCGCTTGCGATGGGCGTAATCGGCGAGTTGAGCCGCCAGATCCGGCGGCAGTCGAAACGTGTGCTTGGTCCGCATGGCCGGCTTCAGAGGCCCATGCCGTCGTCAGGATCCATCGCGCCCTGACGCGCGAGATTGCGGACCTGCTGACGCAAGGCGCGGGCTCGAGCGGCCGCGTCGTCAGGCTCTTCCTCCCCGAAGGTGAATTCAGGCGCCGGCTTGATCGGCTCCGGTGCGATCTCCTCGTGCCGAGAAAGTTCCGGTTGCCGCCGGATGCCGCCATTCGCGGGATCATCCAGACGCGTCTTGCTTGACGAAGCGGACTCCAAGCCAGAAACGACAGCGGGAGCTGGCAACCCACTCCAATCGTCGGGGGGATGAGCACTATTGTGCCCGCGCGTGCCGGGCGGCGCCAAGACCCGTTCCGCCAATCGCGGGTCTTCAAAATAGCGAGCCTTCTTGGCGCGGATCGGAGGGACACCGGACACGAGAACCAGTTCATCACCGGGCGGCAACTGCATCACCTCGCCCGGCGTGAGCAGCGGCCGCGCCGTCTCCTGCCGGGAGACCATCAAGTGACCGAGCCAGGGACTGAGCCTATGGCCGGCATAGTTCCTCAACGCCCGCATCTCGGTCGCAGTGCCCAGCGCATCCGAGACTCGCTTGGCGGTCCGCTCGTCGTTGGTGGCAAAGGATACGCGGACATGGCAGTTGTCGAGAATGGCGTTGTTCGGCCCATAGGCCTTTTCGATCTGATTGAGGGACTGGGCGATCAGAAAGCTCTTGAGACCATAGCCGGCCATGAACGCCAGCGCCGACTCGAAGAAATCGAGCCGGCCGAGCGCGGGAAACTCGTCGAGCATCAGCAGCAGCCGGCGGCGTCTTCCCTTTGCCTGCAGATCCTCCGTCAGTCGCCGGCCGATCTGATTGAGGATCAACCGCACCAGCGGCTTCGTCCGGCTGATGTCGGACGGTGGCACGACGAGATAGAGCGTTGTGGGACGGTCGCCCTCGACGAGATCTCGGATCCGCCAGTCGCAATGATGGGTGACCTTGGCGACCACGGGGTCGCGATAGAGCCCCAGGAACGACATCGCGGTGGAGAGCACACCGGAGCGCTCGTTCTCGCTCTTGTTGAGCAGTTCTCGTGCCGCCGAGGCGATCACCGGATGCGGTCCGGCCTTACCCAAATGCGCCGTCGTCATCATGGCGCGGAGCGTCACCTCGATCGGACGCTTCGGATCGGACAGGAAGCCGGCAACACCTGCAAGCGTCTTGTCCGGTTCGGCATAGAGCACATGAAGGATGGCACCGACCAGCAAAGCGTGGCTGGTCTTCTCCCAGTGATTGCGGCGCTCCAGCGATCCCTCCGGGTCGACCAGCACGTCCGCGACATTCTGGACATCGCGCACCTCCCATTCGCCGCGGCGAACCTCCAGCAACGGATTGTAGGCCGCTGACTTCGCGTTGGTCGGATCGAACAGCAGAACGCGGCCATGTCTGGCTCGGAAGCCCGAGGTCAGAGTCCAGTTCTCGCCCTTGATGTCATGAACAATGCAGCTGCCAGGCCATGTCAACAGCGTCGGCACCACCAGACCGACGCCCTTGCCCGACCGTGTCGGCGCGAAGCACAGCACGTGCTCCGGTCCATCATGACGGAGATAGCCACGCTCGAACCGACCGAGCACGACGCCGTCAACCGCAGTAAGGCCGGCGGCTTGAACCTCCTTTGTGGTCGCCCAACGGGCTGAGCCGTAGGTCGCCGCGGTCTTGGCTTCGCGCGCCCGCCACACCGACATCGCTACGGCGACCGCGATCGAGATGAATCCGCCGGATGCTGCAATGTAGGCCCCTTCGACGAAGACCTGCGGCGCATAGGCGTCGTAGGCGTACCACCACCAGAAGAACGACGGCGGAAGATAGACGGGCACTCCCGAGATCAGCTCAAACCAAGGGTGTCCAAGCTGAGGTTGGAAGCCGAGCTTCCACGCTACCCATTGCGTGGCCGCCGACATCGTGGCGAGCACGATTGCAAAGACGACGATAATTTGCCCCCAGAGGATCTTGGTCGCGGACATGGTGAGCGTGACTCAAAGCGGAGCCTGGCCAATAGCAAGTGTCTCATCTCATGCGGCGTACCGGCGGCGGCTGCAGGGTACGATACGGTCGCTCTGCAGCGGTCCTCGCTTGGCGCCGCGCCATTGATCGCAATGCGCGGCGCGGCAGGGAAGGTGTGTCACGGCTTGAGCCCCCCGAGCCACGTTTCGGCTGGGTCCGTTAAACCTTGACGAAAATCTCGTAACTGCGCGACATGTCAGTTTGGGACGAATTCCGGACCTGACGGGGCGGTCATGTTGAGTCGTGAATGGGGTAGACCGGCTGTGGCATCGGCCCGCCGGCCACGGCTGTCCCTGACCCAACTCAGACATAGCGCAACGAACGCTGCTTAGAGATCAAGAAGCAACGAGTACGCTGTTATCCCTGACCAAATTGCTCAACTATGGCCTCCCATAGACGCCACACTTCGGGACTACCTTCAAGCGCGGTTTGAACCATCACCAGCTTGGAGGTCGGATCGACGCAGACGCGCTGGCCGAGGTCGCCAGAGAACGCAAACTGGCGACGTTTACCGGGAAGCAACCAGAGAAAATAGCCGTAACCGAAGTCCGGCATAGCTTTGCCGGGCAACAAATAGCCATCGGATGGTCGAACCGTTGTCGCGTCGATCATCCATTGCGCAGGAATAATCTGCTTGCCCCTCCCACGCTCCGTCGTGGGCAAGTAGGCGTCCGAGCCGCGCGTAATCGCGCAGCACTGCATTGAAGCCGAAGTGAGCTACCTCAAAACCTTCCGCATCAAGGAACCAGGTGGCGTCGGCCTCCGCGCCGATCTGCTCCCACAACTTTTCCTGCAAATATTCGGATGCCGACTTGTTCACCGCGTTGTGGAGCACCACGCCGAGCACATCGGGTTCTATGCTGGCGTAGTAGTATCTTGTGCCGGGTGGCGCGATCCGCTGATTGAATTGTGCGATGCTGTTGACCGTGCCTTTTTTCGTGATCCCAAGTCCAAGCACCATGTCGCGCCACAAGCGGTTCAGATCGCGGCCGCCGTCCCTTTCCTCCCCAAAATCAACACCGGAGGACATGTGCAACAGATCACGGATTGGCGTCCTGCCATACTCGGTGCCCTTGAAGCCCGGGACGTAGGCTTCCGGCTTGTCGTCCACCGATTTGATCGCACCGTCGGACACGGCGATGCCGATAAGTACTCCAGTGATCGACTTGACCATCGACTGGGATAGGAGCCTGTCACGTCGGTTCGGCCGTATTGATAGTGCTCGAACAAAATCTGGTCGTCTTTCGCAATCAGCAAGCCGGTGACAGGGTTGCGCGCGAGATATTCAGTCAAGGATGGTGGCTTTCCATGATAGTAATATCGAATGTCGGTCGCCGAACGTTTGAAGGTCCATGGCGTAGCGGCACGCTTGATCCGCCGCGTCGGATAAATCTCGTCAAAATGGCTGAATACACCGACGCGATTTTCTGGTTTGTACGGGTTGCCCTGCAAGACGGCTTCGAGAAAGCTAGGTACAGGGAAGCCCTCAACCGCTCCGTAGAGTTCAGCGTCTGGGCCTGTCGCGGAGAAGACCGGCTCGGCGCCTCTTTGAGTATCTCCGGTATTTGGAATTGGCTCGGCGGCGGAATTACCTCTGAAAGCGATGTACGCCGCGCCAGCGGCTAGGCTTGCAAGCGCCTTGCGACGCGAGAGAAAATTACGCGAGTTGCTGGGTATCCGATCATACTCATATTTCAGGCTGGTGGGAGCAAACTTATAGCAGCCGGGTTCGAGCGAATAGGTCTCTTCTTGTGCACGAAGCGTAAGTGCCGAGCGCGGCGATTTCCGGGGCTGGGCGTAGACCGGCTGTGCCATCAGCCTGCCGGCCATGGCGACCCATGAACCAACCCAGACATGGCACGCTGGCACTGCAACGCCCCGAGCGGTCGATCGAGGCACGAAGGTCTCTCTAATTCGGTCAATCCAGGCAACGGACTGTTCATTTTTTTTCAGTCGTCTCAGCAGAATTTATGGATTCGCAACACTAAAAGTGTCTGCTACCCGAACTATGGACGTGGTTTGCGCAGAACAAACATTTAATTGGATCGTCCTCGACTTCCGCGGCATCGGATTCGACGGATGAGCAAGCTTTCGTCAGTGAAGCGATTTATGCGGTCGCGGTCCGGCCGCGGCTTTCTCCTCCATTTGGGCGTCTGCGCAATTTTGTCCGCGGCGGTCGGCTACGGCTTCCATTATTTCAGCCTGAACTGGTTCATGGAGCACAAGAGCGACGAAAAGATCATTGCGCTTCGGCTCGTGGATGCCTTCGTGACCAACTACTCGGCGGTCCGATCGCAATTCGGACCAAATGCGCCAGTGCCTGCGTCGTTCCGTGCCCATGCGATCGACGCCTTCAACAGGCGGGTCGGCGACAATTCCGATTTTCGCCTTCGGTCCGTCGGCCGCCCCGGGCGCGAGATCCTGACGCCGCCAACGGACGCGCGGATGGCCGAGGCGATCGAGGCCTTCGCGGCCACGCCGAATCCCAAGCCGGTGTCCGAACTGCTAGACGTGAACGGCGAACAGATGTTTCGTACCGTCTATCCCACCGTGGCGCAGGAACAGAGTTGCGTCAGCTGCCACAACGCGCTTCAGCCTGGCAAAGCGCAGTGGCACCTGAACGATGTCATCGGTGCGTTCGTGATCGATGTGCCGGTCTCCCCATTCTTGCGCACCGTGGTGTGGCAAAGCTCGAGCATCGGGGTTGGCCTCCTTCTCGCACTGGCACTTGCCGGCCTGATAATTTCACTCATTCATTTCCGCCAGCTGGAAGCACTCGACGCGAGCGCCGCCGAGATCACTGCAAGAGAAGATGATCTGCAGGCACAAAACATGCGGTTTGATGTCGCTATCAACAACATGACGCAGGGGCTATTGCTGTACGATTCAGCCGAGCGGCTGATCGTCTGCAACCGG
>NZ_JBAURI010001319.1:0-6576 GCF_049581145.1 Bradyrhizobium sp. | reverse complement strand
CCTCGAAAGTCGGGCCCGAACGGTTGATCGAGGGCGCCTCGACCTTGATACCGAGCCGTTGCGCCTCCGAGCGAAACTCCGAGAGCTTGTCGGTGTTGTTCAGATCGAGCGTCATGGAGGCCGCGATGAACTCGACCGGATAATGCGCCTTCATATAGGCGGTCTGGTATGACACCAGCGCGTAGGCTGCGGCGTGGCTCTTGTTGAAGCCGTAATCGGCGAATTTCGCCAGCAGTTCGAAGATGGTATCGGCCTGCGCCTTCGGCACGCCGTTCTTGACCGAACCGGCGACGAAGATGGCGCGCTGCTTCTCCATCTCGGCGCGAATCTTCTTGCCCATGGCGCGGCGCAACAGGTCGGCGTCGCCGAGCGAGTAGCCGGCCATCACCTGCGCGATCTGCATCACCTGCTCCTGGTAGATGATGACGCCGAAGGTCTCCTTCAGGATCGGCTCCAGCATCGGGTGCAGGTATTCGGGCTCCTCGTCGCCGTGCTTGCGCGCGCAATAGGTCGGGATGTTCGCCATCGGGCCAGGCCGGTACAGCGCGACGAGCGCGATGATGTCCTCGAAGCGGTCGGGGCGCATGTCGACCAGCGCGCGCCGCATGCCCTGACTTTCCACTTGGAACACGCCGACCACATCACCGCGCGCCAGCATCTGGTAGCTTGCGGCATCCTCGAGCGGCAGCGTCGACAGCTCGACATTGATGCCGCGCTGCTTCAGGAGCTTCACCGCGACATCGAGCACCGTCAGCGTCTTCAGCCCGAGAAAGTCGAACTTGACGAGGCCGGCCGGCTCGACCCACTTCATGTTGAACTGGGTCACCGGCATGTCTGATTTGGGATCGCGGTAGAGTGGCACCAGCTCGCTGAGCGGCCGATCGCCGATCACGATGCCGGCGGCATGGGTCGAGGCGTGCCGCGTCAGGCCTTCGAGACGCTGGGCGATGTCGAAGGCGCGCGCCACCACCGGATCCTCGTCGCGGAACGCCTGCAGTTTCGGCTCGCCCGCAATCGCAGCGGCGAGCGTCACCGGCGCCGCCGGATTCTGCGGCACCAGCTTGGTCAGCTTGTCGACCTGGCCATAGGGCATCTGCAGCACCCGCCCGACGTCGCGCAGTACGCCGCGCGCCTGCAGGGTGCCGAAGGTGATGATCTGCGCCACCTGATCGCGGCCATAGCGTTGCTGCACGTAGTCGATCACCTCACCGCGGCGATCCTGGCAGAAATCGATGTCGAAGTCCGGCATCGAGACCCGTTCCGGATTGAGGAAGCGCTCGAACAGCAGCCCAAATCGGATCGGATCGAGATCGGTGATGGTGAGCGCATAGGCCACCAGCGAGCCTGCGCCGGAGCCGCGGCCCGGCCCGACCGGAATGCCCTGCGCCTTCGCCCATTTGATGAAATCCGAGACGATCAGGAAGTAGCCCGCGTAGTTCATGCGGGTGATGACGTCGAGCTCGAAGGCGAGCCGCTTGCTGTAGTCCTCTTCCGTGGTGCCATGGGAGAGCCCGTGGACCTTGAGCCGGTTGGCAAGCCCATGCTCGGCCTGTCGACGCAATTCGGCAGCTTCTTCGGTTGCCGCGTCCGTGGCGCCGGAGCCCGCTCCCACCGTGAACCGCGGCAGAATCGGCTTGCGCGTGCGCGGGCGAAACGAGCAGCGCTCGGCGATCTCGACCGTCGAGGCCAATGCTTCCGGAATGTCGGCGAACAAGACAGCCATTTCCGCCCGGGACTTGAAACGGTGGTCCGTGGTCAACTGCTCGCGGTCGGTTTCGGCAATCAACCGTCCGCCGGCGATGCAGAGCAGCGCATCATGGGCCTCGTAGTCGTCGGCGGTGGCGAAATAGGGCTCGTTGGTCGCAACCAGCGGCAATCCCCTGGTATAGGCGAGATCAATCAGGCTGCCCTCGACACGCCTCTCGCGGTCGAGGCCGTGGCGCTGCAATTCGATATAGAGCCGGTCGCCGAACAGGGCCGCCAGACGCTCGCAGCGCGATACGGCGAGTTCGGCGTGACCGGACTGAAATGCAAGCGAGATCGGCCCGTCGGGACCACCGGTCAGCGCAATCAGGTCTTCGGCATCTCCCGACAACCAGTCGAACTTGATATGCGGGGCCTGATGCACCGGCGTCTCGCGAAACGCCCGCGAGTTCAGCCGCATCAGACTGCGATAGCCGCGCTCGCGCGCGGCCAGGAGCACGATTCTTGCCGGAGTCGCGGCTTGCGCGTTGCGCGCGTTGGGATCGTGGTCGCCAAAATCGACCGCGAGCTCGCAGCCGATGATCGGCTGAATACCATAGCCGGCCATCTTGTCGGAGAATTCCAATCCCCCGAACATGTTGTCGGTGTCGGTCAACGCCAGGGCCGGCTGACGGTCGGCCTTGGCGAGTTCGCCGAGTTTGGCGATCTTGATCGAACCCTTCAGCAGCGAATAGGCGGAATGGACATGAAGATGGACGAATCCGGCGCTGGACATGCTTGGCTTGCGGCTCGTGCGGGGGGCGAGTTGACGCGATCAGCGGCCCTGCGGAAACACCCGCCACCACCGACTCGCACGACAATGGTGGGGGCTTCCGCCGCTCAAGTCCACGCGGAAGCATCGATTCCGCGACGCCATCCGGCTTTTCCCCACAACACGCACCGCAGCGCTCAAAGCTGGGTCAAAAGCTGCGCCCACACCGCGATCATCCCGACGAACAGCGTGATCGATGCCAGTGCCACCGCCTCTTCCACAAAAACCCGCAACATCGTCCATCTCCCGTTCGTGAGAACATAGAGCGAACATTGTTTCTCTTTTGTTCTTACGTCAAGAGCCGGCGCCCAGCCGGGTCCGGCACACAGGCGCTGTGGTTAATTCTTGGTCAATTGTTGCATTGGTTCTTTGGTTGATTCTCGGGCTGATCCCTGGGTCATCAATTCCTGGATTGATTCCGAGTCCCGCCCGGGGCCCGCGCTATGGCATTAGACGAAATATGGATGTGCTAGGTCGTCTGCGGTGGGTCGTAAATTCTGCCCGTCGTCATCAGGATCAGGAAAAGTGCGCGCTCGCCCTGGTATTTTGCTTCCGGGCGACTGTTTTCCCATCCTGACATGACGACTTTGCCGGACGGATCATAAACCCGCCATTCCCATCTCGACCTGCCGCGCTTTGTCAGTACCATTTCCAACATCACAGAATAGGTACAATGGCGGGCATAATGGTTTGCTGAAACCGGCAATATTTTTTGAAAAAATTGCATTGACCATCGAGTGTCCTGCGGGGGCACTAAAATGGTACCGTGACCAAAGCGTTCCAAGGCGTAGATCGGCCAAGCTTTTCGCGCTCGAGCGCAATTACAGAATCAATCGTCGCAATTCGAGCCGAGCGCGACGACACGCCGGCTCAGCGCGAGCTTCCCAAGACGTCGTTGTTCACCGGGCCGGTCGCGGCGCAATTCTGGCAGATGATCATCTTTTGCTTCAGCCGCGCGTCATCGGCGCGGTCCGCCGCCTGCTGCTGCTCGAATGTGTCGTCATTCGAAATGTACGAATTTGCCGATCCCGAGGATGGATCGACCGAGGCGGCCCGATTGGACCTCACCCGAGCAGGTTTCTTGAGCGGGGTTGTCTCCGCGGCCGGCGAATCATCGTCGGGCGGCGCGGCACCGAGCCCATCCCACGCCGGGGGGCCGCCAGCCGCCATTGTGGGGCCATAACAGGCGGTGCCCGACAGGCAACAGCCCGCAAGCGAGACCGCCGCAAACAGCAAGAGCGCGCATCTGACCATCATGTACGGACAATCGGGGCCTAATCCGACGCAATTAAGACGCCGGCGACTGAGCCAAAGCCGCGGTACAGGATAATCGTACCGGCAGATGTCAGATCGGCTGCCGTCAGATACCGATTGAATGTTCGATCTGAACGATTATCAGTTGTGCCGTGGAGGTATATTGGCCGCCGGTATATTCCCGATCGACCGCGTAGAGCACGGCCATGGCCACGACTGTTGCAACGATCGCCTTCATCTTGACTCGCAAAATCTTCATCGCAGCACAACCGCAATGAAAGCCGGAAAGCGCGCCGGCTCAATTCGTAGTGCTACGGTGCTGCCAGCCTGATGCCGATCAACCTTTCCGGCGCCTGAACAGAACATCCCGCAAATTAAGGACTCGAACGCCAACACCTGGAGCACTGGCATCTGCCCCCGCGCGCGCAGCCAGACGCCGCAATCCTCATCGCCGACAAAAAAACCCCGGCCGAGGCCGGGGTTTTTCGATCCGCCGCAAAGCACAGAAACTCAGTATTTCGCCACCACCGGGCCGCCGAACTTGTAGTTGATCCGCGCGGTGAAGAGGTCGACATCCTGACGGATGCTGTCCGCACCAGCAGGCACGCCCGCCACCGTGAAGCTGTTGTTCGTCGTGCCCATGAACAGATGATCGTATTCGAAGCCGACCGACCAGTTCGGTGCGAAGCCATATTCGATGCCGGCGCCGACCGTGCCGCCCCAGCGGGTTTCAGTGGTCGAGGCCAACAGCGCCGCACTCGGAAGAGCGAAAATCGAGTACTTGTCGTCGACGACCGCAGCGCCGCCCTTCACATAGACCAGCACGTTGTTGAAGGCGTAGCCGACCTGGCCCGTGAACAGGCCGAACGCGTCGATCTTGGTCTGGTTGCTATCGCCGGGGAACACGTTGCTGACATTGCTGCCCTTGAAATCAGCCCAGTTGCCCTGCGCTTCCACGCCGAACACCCAGGAGCTCATCTGCCATCGATAGCCGATCTGTCCACCGACCGTGCCGCCGCTCGCGTCATTACGGCCTTCCGACCCTCCGCCGACGAGCGTCCAGTTATTGTTGCTGGTCCCACCACCACCGTTGATGCCGACGTAGAATCCGCTCCAGTCGTACGCGGCCATCATCATCGGGGGCGCCTTGGTGTAAGGCCGCGCCGCGAGATCCGCCGCAACCGCGGGCGACGCCGCGGCAAGCGCGACGAGACTCGCAGTAACAAGCAAAAACTTCATCTTCATTCTCAATTCCAGTTCGAGTTGCGGCCCCCAGGCCATCCCAAGCCTCATAACAGCGTCAGCGTGAATTGCTGTAACTGGGTCGCAACACTCGACAGGAAACGCGTCCAACGATTACCGCAAATTAATGTTGTGTTGCAGGCACTTCGCGGGAGTTTTTACGTCGGAACGGGTTCCAATGTCGGCTCGACCACAGTGGAACTCAGGACATGGGATGGAACCCGCGCGGCAACATCATGCATCGCACTCGTCATGTGTCGAATGAGTCGCCGTCAAAATGGAATCGGGAGCACTTATACGTGATGTTGTGTGCGTGGCACTCCCTCGGGCACATCGGCGGTGCTCGGCGCCTAGCCGGCGAAGGCCGTCGGAGCGCGTCATCCATTCTGTTTTCGGGGTGACGAATACCCAGCGTTTACTCACTGCATCTTCGACAATTGCGGCCAGCGCATGGCAACCGCTTCGGGGCGATTCCGGACTTGCGTCGCGAATCGCCACGTTGGCGGGCGGACCGATGATCCCCACGCTTCTCGCAGCCGCCATCGACGACTTCGATATGTCTATGATCAAAGGGACTGATCGACTCGAATCACCCTCCGCATTGCTGAAAGTCCTGACGCGCGTGAACATGAATTGACGGCTGCGGGGTTGTTGCTTACGCGCTTGCAGCCAGCGACGTACGGAGCCGGAAGATGCGGTGACTTGCGCTTCGGCGGAAGCACCTGTGCCCTCGATTCGGGCGCGTCGGTCGCCGGTGACATGCTCTTTTGCATGAAGGGTGCGAGTTCGTCGCGGCGCTTGCCGATGGCGGCTTTGCAAGCTACCGGAATGCCAGGCGGCGGCGTCAGGGCGAAACGCCCGGCACCATCCTCCAACATCGCGAGGCCCAGCGTGGCCGTCGCAATTGATGCTCTTACAGGAGATTCCGATGCGCGTTCTGGCTCTAGTCACTCTCACGATTGGAACGCTTGCGATGGCGACGCCGGCGCCGGCGCAAACCTTCAACCCCAATTATCCGGTTTGCCTGCACGTCTTCGACCAGGGAGACGTCTATTACGAGTGCCGGTACAATTCGCTCGCGCAATGCAACGCGACTGCCTCGGGTCGCTCGGCGGAATGCCAGATCAATCCCTATTTTGCAGCCGATGCCTATCCGCCGCCACCGGTTGTGCATCATCGCCGACATCACCATCACGTCTCCTGAGGCGACGGCGGCCTGATCGACAATCAATCGGTCTCGCGGATGATGCGCATTCCAAGCTTGGCGGCGCCGGCGATTGCGATTCTCAACAGCGTTGCCGTCGCGCGCAGACCTTCGACCCGGATTATCCGATTGGCCTGCAGGTCTATGGCCCGCCAACGCTCGGCGAGTGCCGCCGCTCGCCCGCTGCAACGCCACTGCCCCGCGCCGCGCAATGCATCGTCGACCCGGAGGTCGCGAACGCGCCAGCCCATCGACTGCTGGCTGGCCATCGTCGGACGTCACCGTGGCGGGGCGCTGACGCTCGGGCCGGGGAGCGTCCCTCGACCGCGCCTGACTCAAGCTCGTTGATCTCACTCTCGCT
>NZ_JBAURI010001318.1:0-3542 GCF_049581145.1 Bradyrhizobium sp. | reverse complement strand
GCCACCCCCGGATTAGCGCCGCTTGTGGCGTTAATCTGATTAACTATCATCGCCAGTGTAGGTGAAGGGATGCCGCTGATTGTGGCATCCAGGTTGGAGTTATTCTGAAAATTACATAGCTGCGACTCACCGAAATTAGCAGCAATGCTTGCCTCATCAGTGCCATAGTCCTGCCAACAAGCGTTGAGTCCTGCCTGATCATTGACTTGCGCCTGCGCCGCCCCAGCGCACAAGAGCGCTGCCACAGTTACTAATACCCTGGAAATTTTCATCTTATCCTCTCCTTTTAGATGAACGAAAAAAGCCTTGTTTTATAGGTCTTACTCTTTAGTGATCTCATCGAAACATTGCTCACACATCTCATCGAAACATTTCTCGCACAGGCCGCTTATCTGTGTCTCCTGCCAACCTTTCTGCGTGAAGCAATTGTCATCGCCGAAGCGCTTCTCGCAGCGCACGCACGATGTATGACTCACGTGAGCGGCGGCAAACGCCTTCTGAGATTCGTATCGATCTCGGTTGTGCTCGAAGCAAGCCCATCCCTCACCGTAAACAATTTGGTTCCATGCCTGCCAGCTGGGGAAAGGAACCTCGTCGTTCTGAGGGCGCTTGATCTCTTCACTCATAGAGTTTTCACTACTGATGTGATCGATGGTGAAGCAGGTTGCGGATAGCGTGCGGCGTACTCCTGGAACAGCGCTTCATTGATTCCGGTACGTAGTATCAAGCTCTCGGCAAAACATAGACGCAGCAGCAATGCGTCGCGTTGGAGTTGAAGCTCGACTGCAGAGCGCTCCCACCACATATGGTTTTTAAGCTCCTCCCACAGTTGCCGATAGTCGTCTTTCGGCACCCATGCGCGACCCTCCCACGCTATGGTTTTGAGATCAGACGGAGCCGGCGGTGCCGAAGCATTCACGGCTTCCCTCTCGACTTGCGATGCTTGTCCGCCTTCGGACAACTTGAAAAATGGGAGATGTGACGGCTCAGATCCAGCTGGTGTTCAGCATCGTTCGGCTCGACACTGGATGCATCCACCGGCATCTTCTTGCCGGCTCTGGTGCGAAACCAGACGATTGGCGCACCGCAGGAACTGCAGTGGACCTCGAACGGATGGCGGCGTTTGATCTCTTCACTCATGCTCTGGCACCGGCAGCCGTGCGTAACACAGCCCATTGAGGATTGCCGTCACGACGGTCTGATTAGCCCGGATGAATTCTTGTGTCGTGCGCAAAGCATTGGCAGTGTCTCGCGCGAAGTCGTAACCTTTGCCAAGATCGATCTCATCCCCGATCGATAGCTTCGGCATTTTTCCGTAGTAGAGATTCATGAACTTTTCTAGTTCAAAATGCCCCACGACACATATCAGAGTCTCATTGTCTGTTATGCCGATGACTTTCATCGCTGTCCTGTGATCGGTGGTGAAGCCATGCTATTTGCCGCTGATTGACCGGCTGGGCGGCGCTGCTCATTGTTATTGCGTGTCTGCGTCATATACGTTTTTCCTTCCTCAGCGCACCGCAAGAACTGCAGTGGACCTCGAACGGATGGCGGCGCTTGATCTCTTCACTCATGGCGGCTTCTCCCTCCCCACCAGCAACGTAACGGCGTCCATGAAATCGCTGATCTGACCTTCCAGGCGCTCGACCACCGTGATCAGGCGCGTGACCGAATAATCGAACTCACTGGCGGCGCACTTCATTTGCTCGGCGGCTGATGCGATCTGGTGGCCAGCACTCGCAACAGTTTCGGAGCCGATCAGAATGACTTGATCCATGCTATTTGCCGCTGCGGATATTGCCTTCATCCCAAATCTCGATCGCCTCGGCGCCGCCGAGCACCGGGATCGCATCTTTCTTGAGTGATCGGGCGAGCTTGCCAATCTTGGCCTCATCCAGCATCCAGAATGAGTCAGGGATCAGATCCGGATTCTTGATGCGGTAGGTCCACTTCTCGGCCCGCGATAACCCAGCGATCTTCGGCGTCTCAACGACCGGCACGTGCGCGACCACGCTTTGCGCCTGCAATTGCAGCGCCTCGGCCTTGTCCTCGCGGCCCTTGGCGGCCTCGCGCGCGGCACGCGCCTCGAGCTTCTCACGCTCCTTGCGTGCGGCCTCCTCGGCTTCGGCCTGGCGCTTGGCCTGGATACGGCGCTGCTCGTCCTGGTAGTTGCGCAGGGCGCCCTTGATGCGCTCCTCGATCGCTGCCAGACGTCCCAGCGGCTTCTGGAAGAAGCCTAGCGCGGCCTTGTAGGTGGCATAGGCAGGCTTCACGATCTTATCCGCCTCGGCTTGCACTGCGTCCTGGGCGCGCTTGATGGCCTTCAAATCATCCGCACTCGCGGTGTACTGCTCGACGGTTTTGACCTGATAGGTGACGTACTGTTGCTCGAGCGCGCTGACGGTGGACAGTGCCTGCGCGACTTCGGGGCGTTCGGCCAATTGCGCCGTGGGATCAGGCGCCAGTTCTTCAATGACGGTGGCCATGACTTTGCGAGGCTCGAAGCGCGGGCCCCTGGCGGTGTCGGAGGGTGTTTTCATTCCTGTGGCTCCTCTATCGGCTCCAACGTAACGATTACCTTTGCGCCATAGCTTGACCACTCGACTGCGGATATCTCAAGCGTGTCGGCGACTGTGCCAGTCAAAGCGCTTTTCAACGCCTTGCCAAGGATCTCTTGCGCCTCTTTTTTAGACAGTTCAATTTCGATCTTCATCGTGTTTGGTTGATCCAGTTGTGAATGTTGAGACAGCTGATACCGATGTGCAGATCCCCATCATCGCTGTAACTTTTGATGTCATAGCGACCCTCTCCCAGCAGGTGCACCACCTTGCGAGCCCTCGCGAGCTTGGTGCCTGTCATCGCCTCATAGGCATCTTTGTACAACGCAGTCTGCGCCCTCGAGGCGCGCAGCACGCTCGAATTGGTCTTAATATCGACCAGCACTGGCCGCGGCGATATGTTCCAAGCCAGCAGATAGTCCAGCTCGCCGGCAATATGTAACCTAGGGTGATAGACGATCAGGCGCGACTCGATCACCTTGGCGCCGGTGTCCTTGAGGAAATTGATCCAGCTATTGAGGTGCCCGCGCAGGCCAGGGTCGAGCCTCTCCTCATCCAGCGCGCCGTAATCCCACAACTGACAAGCCCTATCCACGTGGCGGCCGAACTGCGCCGCACGCTCGAGGAATCTCGGATCGACGCCCTCGAGCTCGTTGATGGACTTCAGAACCTGCGTGACGCCAGGCACAACGCGATTACCAAGGCGATAGATATGCGACTCGTCGCGCGTCAGCTTAGGAGGCGTCGCGGCGTCAGCCATGCGATCGATCCCAATCGAACAGCGTTTTGTCCGCCGATTGCGCGAGTTTCAACAAACTGTCTTCCAGGGCAATGGCGCGCTCTTGCTCGATTCGCGCATCAGATCCTGGAGCGCCGACAGGTTTATTCCTGAAGGCTGGATGCTCTGCAATGCATTGTCGGGCCAGAGCTGCGATCTGCCGCAAGTCTTGCGCCATCTGATTACAGATCTGATCGAAGCTCATG
>NZ_JBAURI010001317.1:0-4632 GCF_049581145.1 Bradyrhizobium sp. | reverse complement strand
TTCCGGCGGCAGGCTGAACCGTTAGGCCTTGATCGCCAAGGCGTCGGCATCGGTCATGTAGCTGTACGACACGAACGGCATCGCCGGATAAAGCCGCGCGCCATCGCGCCGGACGCCACGATGCACCGCATTGAGAAAGTCCTGATCGCTGTAGTTGCCGATACCGGTCTCCTTGTCCGGCGTGATGTTGGTCGAGTACAGCGTGCCGAACGGCAACTTGAATCCCAGTCCACCGGCGTAGGGCTTGCTGTCCGGCGCGGTATGGCAGGCCATGCAATCCGCCGCCTTGGCGAGATACGCCCCGCGCTCCACCAGGCTCGCCGTTGCGAGCGACGCCGGAACGCCGGAAGGATCACCGGCCTTGTAGTCGGCCAGTGCCACCTTCGAACCATCGGCAAAATCCATTGGACCGGGACCGCGGACGATCCAGACGGCGACGACCAGCGCGATCAGGACGATCGCGACCAGGCTTGCGAGAATGCACCGCACCGCGGAGCTCATGCCTTTTTCCCCGCAGCGATCAGGGAACGGTCGATCGGAAGCCGCCGCAAGGCTGTGCCAGTCGCGGCGAAAATTGCGTTGCGCAGCGCTGGCGGTCCCGCAGTCACGCCGGTTTCGCCGATGCCTCCCGGCGCCTCGCCGCTCTTGATGACATGGACCTCGATCTTCGGCGCCTGATCGATGCGCAGCATGCGATAGTCGTTGAAGTTCGACTGTTGAACACGTCCCTTGTCGATGGTGATCTCGCCGTAAAGCGCGGCCGTCAGGCCGAAGATCAGGCCGCCCTGCAACTGCGCCACGATCGTGTCTGGATTGACAGCGATGCCGGTATCGACCGCCGAGGTGACGCGGTGCAGATGCACCTCGCCCTGCTCGTCGACTTCCGCCTCGACCACGGTTGCAATGAAGCTGCCGAATGACGGCTGCACGCTGACGCCGCGGCCGAAGCGGGCCGGCAATGCCTCGCCCCAGCCGGATTTTTCGGCGACGAGATTGAGTGCGGCGAGTAACCGCGGATTTTTTCCCAGCATGCCGCGGCGAAAGTCGACCGGATCCTTGCCCGCCTTCCGGGCCAGCTCATCGATGAAGCATTCGATGGCGAAGACATTGTTGTTGGGACCGACACCGCGCCAGAACCCGGTCGTCACCGCCGGTGGCTCGGCACGGACATATTCGACGTGGACATTGGGAATGTCGTAAGGCTGGTCGACTGCGCTATCGACCGCATCGATGTCGATTCCCTTCTGGAATCCACCCGGAAACCATCGCGCCATGACCGACGAACCGGTGACGCGATACTTCCAGCCGAGGATTTTGCCATCGGACAATGTCGCGGCGATGGTGTCGCGATAGGCCGGACGATACACCTCCTGGCGGATGTCCTGCTCACGGGTCCAGACCACTTTGACCGGACCGTCGACCTCTTTGGCGATGCGAACCGCGGTGACCACCATGTCGGCCTCCAGTCTGCGGCCGAAACCGCCGCCGAGCAGATGGTTGTTCACGATCACCTTCTCGACCGGCAACCCGGCGGCTTTCGCCGCTTCCGACTGCACCCGGGTCATGACCTGCGTGCCGACCCAGATTTCGCAGGAGTCCGGCTTGACATGAACCGTTGCGTTCAACGGTTCCATCGCGGTATGGGCCAGAAACGGCAGCTCGTAGGACGCTTCAAGCTTGTCGCCGGTGGCGAGACCCTTGGTAATGTCGCCAACGGATTTGGCGACCGCGCCATCCTTTTCACTGGCGGCGCGCAGATCCCGCCAGATCGCTTGCGAACTGAGGCCCGCATTTGGGCCTTCGTCCCAATCGATCGTCAACGCCTCGAGACCTTTCTTTGCCGCCCACATGTGATCGCCGACCACCGCGACGACGTCGTCAAGAACGACGACCTTCTGCACGCCCGGGATTTTCTTCGCCGCGGCGTCATCAACCTTGCCGACCTTTCCGCCGAATACCGGGCACAGCCTGAGCGTGGCAAATTTCATGTCGGGAAGCATCGCGTCAATGCCGTAGACGGCCTTGCCATTGACTTTGTCCGGCGTATCGAGCCGCTTCAGCGGCTTGCCGATCAGTACGAAATCCCTGGGATCCTTCAGCGCGACATTTTTCGGCGGCGTCTCGGCGCCTGCGGCATCGACCAGCGCGCCATAGGAGAGTTTGCGCCCGCTTTCCTTGTGGGTCACCTCGCTATTTGCCGTCGTGCAACTCGCGGGCTCGACCTCCCATTGTCGCGCCGCTGCCTGCACCAGCATGGCACGGGCGCCCGCGCCGGCATGGCGCAGCGACGTCCACCACGCCCGGATCGAATTGGAGTTGCCGGTGACTTGAATGCCGAACAGGGGATTGCCGTAGAGCTTGTCGTTCGGTGGCGCATGCTCCAGCGTCACCTTGGCGAAATCGGCGTCGAGTTCTTCCGCCAGAATCATCGCGATCGCGGTATAGACGCCCTGCCCCATCTCGACCTGCGGCATGACCAGCGTGGTGTTGCCGGAATGATCGATGCGGATCAACGCATTCGGCGCGAATTTGCCTGCCGCGTCGTCCGGCGGCTGCACCGGCTCGTTGAACGCGCGCACGGGCAGATGGAATGCGAACAGAAAGCCGCCCGCCAGACCACCGGTCAGCAAGCCGCGGCGCGAAACTCCGCCAGACGGTTTTTGTGCAACTGATTTTTGTGCATCTGTCATCGCGCGCCTCACGACTGACGTCCTGAGGCCGCCTGCTTGATGGCGGCGCGAATACGCACATAGGTGCCGCAGCGGCAGATATTTCCGGCCATCGCGGCATCAATGTCGGAATCGTCCGGATTGGGCGTGCTCGCGAGCAGGGCGACCGCCGACATGATCTGTCCGGATTGGCAATAGCCGCACTGGATCACTTCGAGATCGAGCCAGGCCTTCTGCACCTTCGCGCCGACCGGCGAGGCCGCGATCCCTTCGATCGTTGTGATGGCGCGGCCGCGCACCGCGCCGATCGCGAGCATGCAGGAGCGAACTGATTTGCCGTCGACATGCACGGTGCAGGCGCCGCATTGCGCGATGCCGCAGCCGAACTTCGTTCCGGTCATGCCAAGGATGTCGCGCAGCACCCAGAGCAGCGGCATGTCCGTGGGAGCGTCGACCGACCTCTGTTGGCCGTTGACCGTCAAGGTCATTGCCATAGAAACCTCCAAAGCATTGCCGGCCACGCGTCCGTGCCGAAGTCTGCGGCAGTGCATGAACTAGGCGATAGCCGACCATATCGCCCTGCAATCCGTCAACAAAGCGGATTGATCCTTGCAATGCCGACCGACGTTGCGATTGCGGCAAGAAGGTTTGGAATTCCGCAAGAATCAACACCTTGGCGACACCCACCCAGGGAACCGGTTTGCCCGATGGCTGTGGTCACATGATTGTTATCATCTCATGCGCAATCGGATGGGGATCGCAGCCCATCGTGCATCAAAGCCTATGGGGCCTCGATCAACCCGGCGATTCCCTTGCTCAATTGCCGAGCATTTCCACTACGACAGGTCGTGCATCAAGGTGGCTTCGATCCGCTCCAGCGCCCAGTCGACCTGATCGCCGGTGATCACAAGCGGCGGGGCGATGCGGATCGTGTGTCCGTGAGTGTCCTTGGCAAGGAGTCCCCTGCCCTGCAGCGCCTCGCAATAGCGACGCGCATCGCCTGCTTCGGGCTGAAGTTCGATCGCCAGCATCAGGCCACGGCCCCGCACCTCGCGGATGGAGTTGGCGCGGATGCTCCTGAGACCATCGAGCAAGCGCGCGCCCTGCACGGCCGCGTTGTCGATCATCCCTTCCTCGACAAGCACGCGCAGCGCCGCCCGCGCCACCGCACAGGCGAGCGGATTGCCGCCGAAGGTCGAGCCATGCTGGCCAGGCTTGAGGGTGCCAAGCACGGCGTTGTTCGACAGCACGGCCGACACCGGATAGAAGCCGCCGGACAGCGCCTTGCCGAGCAGCGTCACATCCGCCTCAATGCCGTCGTGCTGCTCGGCGAGCAGCTTGCCGGTGCGACCGAGCCCGGTCTGGATCTCGTCGAGGATCAGCATCACATCATGCGCGGTGCAGAGTTCGCGCACCTTCGCGAAATAGCCGGGCGGCGGGATGATGACGCCGGCCTCCCCCTGGATCGGCTCGACCAGGAAGGCAACCGTGTTCGGCGTGATCGCATCCTCCAGCGCCTTGGCGTCGCCAAAGGGAATGATCGCAAAGCCCGGCGCAAACGGTCCAAAATGATCACGGGCCGCCGGGTCGGTGCTGAAGCCGATGATGCCCAGGGTGCGTCCATGGAAATTGTCCGCGCAAACGATGATCTCGGCCTGCCCATCCGGCACACCCTTGACCTCGTAACCCCACTTGCGCACGGACTTGATGGCGCTCTCCACCGCCTCGGCACCGCTGTTCATCGGCAGCACCTTGTGCGAGCCGGTCAACTCCGCGATCTCGGCGTAGAACGGGGCCAGCTGGTCGTTGTGGAAGGCACGCGAGGTGAGCGTCAGCTTGCCAGCCTGTTCCACCATCGCGGCCAGGATCTTCGGATGACAATGACCCTGGTTCACCGCCGAATAGGCCGAGAGACAGTCGAGATATCGATTGCCTTGCGTATCCCAGACAAAGACCCCTTCGC
>NZ_JBAURI010001316.1:0-2441 GCF_049581145.1 Bradyrhizobium sp. | reverse complement strand
GTCCGGCGGCGGCCCGCAGCCACGGCATCGGCATGGTGCATCAGCATTTCAAACTGCTGAAGCCGTTCACCGTGGCGGAGAACGTGCTGCTGGCCAACCCGCAGCCGCATTTTGCCTCCGGAATCCGGCACATCCGCGCCGCGATCGAAAAGCAGGTCGCGGCGCTCAAATTCAGGATCGATCCCGACCGTCGCATCGACACGATGACGGTGGCCGAGCAGCAGCAGGTCGAAATCGTCAAGGTCCTGGTCGGCGGCGCCAAAATCCTCATCCTCGACGAGCCGACCGCGGTCCTGACCGACGCAGAGGCGATCGCCCTGCTCGAAATCGTGCAGCGCCTGGCGCGTTCCGGCACCGCGGTGGTGCTGGTGACGCACAAGCTGCATGAGGTGAAGCGCTTTGCCGACGTGGTTACGATCATGCGCGGCGGCAGGACGGTCGCAAAACTCGATCCGCGCCAGTCGAGCGCGGAACAATTGACCGAACTGACAGTCGGCCAGACCTCGGCGCTGCCGGGGCGCACGCCGCATCTGGGCGGTCCGACGCGGCTCAATGTCGGCGCGCTCTGCTATACGCGCGGCGACGGCCGGACCATGCTGAACAACGCCAGCTTCTACGTCCGCGCCGGCGAGATCTACGGCATCGCCGGCGTCAGCGGCAATGGCCAGGCCGAACTCGCCGAAGCGCTGATCGGCGCCATCGAACCGTCATCGGGCGAGATCTGGCTCGAGGGGCCCGGCGATATCAGCCACGCCAGTCCGGCGAAGCGCCGCGAGGCGGCAATCGCCGCGATCCCGGCCGACCGCTACGCGTTCGCGCTGGCGGGAAGCCTGTCGATCAGCGACAATCTCGCGGTCGCGCAGATCCGCTCCGGCCGCTACGGCAGCGTCATGAAACTTGACCGCGCGGCGATGCGCCGCGACGCCGTGGCGGCGGTCAAGGACTACGACGTTCAGGGCGTCCGCAGCGTCAGGCAGAAGGCCGCGCTGCTCTCCGGCGGCAACGCGCAAAAACTGGTCATTGCCCGGGAGTTCAGCCGCAAGCCCGAGGTCGTCGTCGCGCACAGCCCGAGCCGCGGGCTCGACGCACGCGCCTGCGCAGCCGTGCATCAGAGTTTGATCGTGGCCCGCGAACGCGGCGCCGCCATCGTCCTGATCAGCGAGGATCTCGACGAGATTCTCAGCCTGTCCGACCGCATCGGCGTGATGACACGCGGCAGCATCGTCGGCGAGTTCGCACGGCCCGCCGATCGCCAGGCCATCGGCCGCGCGATGGTCGGCCATGCATGACGTCTCGCGCCAACCCGATCGCGTGAGCGTGCCGGCCCCGCCCACATCCCGCGGTCTCGGGCGTTTCACGCTCGACGTGCGCCAGGATCTGGCGCCGTGGAAGCAGGCGTTGTTTGTCGGCACCTCCCTCATCCTCGGGCTCGCCATCTCCGTCGCCATTCTCGCCGCCGCCGGTATTGCGCCGCTGACGCTTGCGAGCGAACTGGCCGGCGTGCTGACGGCGGAAAACCTGCGCGGCGTGCTGATCCAGGCCGCGCCCCTGATCCTGGTCGGGCTTGGCGCCAGCCTGGCATTCCGGATCGGCTTCTGGAATCTCGGCATCGAGGGGCAGATGACCTTCGGCGGCATTTTCGCTGCCGCGATCTCGATCTATGATGTCGGACCACCAGCGATACGATTGCTGCTGATGGGACTCGCCGCGGCGCTGGGCGGCGGGCTCTGGGTATCGCTCGCCGTGCTCCTGAAGATGCGCTTTCGCGTCAACGAAATCATCGCGACCCTGCTGTTGAACTATGTCGCAATGTATTTCCTGTTCCACCTGCTATACGGCGCCTGGCAGGATGCCAAGACGGCATTTCCGCAATCCTCCCCATTTCGTCCGTTCGAACGGCTGGGCGATGTCGGCTACGGCGTCAACAGCGGCCTGTTGATTGCCATCGGCGGCGTGCTGGCGGCCGGCTGGCTGATTCATCTCAGCCGGATCGGCTTCTACACCCGCTTCATCAGCGCCAATCCGCAGATGGCGAAGATCGTCGGCGTGCCCGTGCAGGCGGCGACGGTGTGGATCATCGCGGCGTCCGGCGCCTGCGCGGGGCTTGCCGGCTTCATCAACGTCGCGAGCCAGGAGGGACGGCTGACCCAGTCGTTCGCCAATGGCTACGTGTTCTCCGGCGTGCTGATCGCCTTCCTGTCGCGCAACGATCCGCTCGTGGTCGCGGTGACGGGTTTCCTGATCGCCGTGCTCTTCATCACCGGGCAGACGCTGCAGGTGTTTTATCAAATCCCTTTCACGATGGTGCAGATGATCGAGGCGATCATCGTGATGGCGGTCGCCTCGTCGGAGTTTCTGATCCGCCATCGCATCCGCTGGATTCGCTGAAGGGATGCCGTGACCAATTTTCTGATCAACTGGCTGGCCAATGCCCCGGTGAC
>NZ_JBAURI010001315.1:0-5407 GCF_049581145.1 Bradyrhizobium sp. | reverse complement strand
CGGCATCATCGTGCAGAGCATGATGGCGTCGGGCTCCTTCGGCAGGCTCTTGATGCGCGTGATCTGGGAGGCGATCGAGGCGTCATCGTTCTTGAAGGTGTCGCTGCCGGCGAGCGTGGCATCCTTTAGACGCGGCATCATCCAGTCGAAGCCGTCGCAGATGCCCTTGTTGTAGACGGTCCAGCTGTCGAGCAGCCGGTAGAAGCTGCGGGCATTCTTCTTGGTGTAGGCCCATTCGGCCATCGTCGCGCCCTGGACCGGGGCCAGCACCGAAGCCGAGAACGAGTAGGGACCGACGCCGGGGATGCCGGCCTTGATCGATTCCGCGCACAGGAAGAAGGAGACCTTCCCGGCGGCCTGCGCCTGCAGCGCGGCCGGAGCGCCAAAATCGTAGTCGCAAGATACGACCACGAGATCCGCGCCCTGGTCGAGCACCGCAAGACCTGCCTTGGCGCCCTCGGCCTGATCGGTCTTGGTGTCCGCGAACACGGCCTTGATCTTCCTGCCGAGCAGGCCGCCCGCCTTGTTGATCTCGTCGATCCGGATCAGCGCCGCATCCTGGGCCGGCTTGTCATAGGCCTGCATGAAGCCGGATGCGGCGGTCGCGAAACCGACGACGATCTCGTCGGCGGCGAACGTCGGCGTGCTCCATAGCGCGGTCGCCGCGGCCAGGACGCCTAGTATTGTCGTCATGCGCATCAACAATTCCTCCGTTTTCTGCATCAAGGGACTTCAGTTCGATTCCTCGAGCGCGGTCTGCACGGGCGCGGGCGAGGTGAGGCGCCGCTGCAGCGGCCACCCGCGCCAGGACAATTCGCGATTGCGGGTGAGGCCCGCGGGCAAGAACATCAGGATGACGATGGTGATGACGCCGATCGCGATCTCCTGGACCCCGTTCGGGATCGCGATCGTCACCCCATCGAGCATGACGCCCTTTTCGAGATCGCGAAACATCTCGATCAGCGCCGAAATCACCACGACGCCGGAGACGGCGCCGGTCAGGCTGTACATGCCGCCGACCACCAGCATCGATAGCGTGATGAAGGTGGTGCGTAGATAGAACGAGCCCGGATTGACGATGCTCAGGAAATGCGCGTAGAGCGCGCCGGCGACGCCTATGATGAAGGCGCTGACGACAAAGGCTGTCAGCCGCTCGCGGACCATGTCGATGCCGGAGGCGCTGGCCGCCACGGCTTCGTCCCTCGTGGCGCGGAGCGCCAGGCCGGAACGGGAAATCGCGTAGAGATAGGCGATCGCGACGGCCACCGCGGCCCCCAGCCAGCCGACCCAGACATTCATGGTGGGAGGGATGCCGACGATCGAGCCCTGGCCGCCCGTCACCGAGTCCCAGTTCGAATAGACGTTGTTGACGACGCCGAGCAGCCCGAATGTGGCGATCGAGGCGGCAATTCCCGACAACCGCATGATGACGCGCCCGACGATCAGCGCGAACAGGGCGGTGAACATCCCGGAGATCGGCGTGGCCGCCCACATCGGCAGCTGCGTATGCAACAGCCAGGTGGGCAATCCCTTCAGCGTGATCGATTTCATCACCGGCGGGATGGTCAGCCATGCCGTCATATAGGCGCCAAGGCACATGAAGCTGATATGGCCGAACGACAACAGGCCGGAATTACCGACAAAGACGTAGAGCCCGGTCACCAGCATGATGTTGATGAACATCTCGACCACGGTACGGTTGAAGGCCCTGCTGCCGAATAGATGGCTCAAGGCCGCCATCGCCAGTAATAGTACGATCAGCACGACCGGCGTCGCGATCGTTTGCCGGAGGACCGAGGAGCGCTGCGGCATTGATCAGACCCTCTGCTTGGCCGATTTGGGCGCGAACAGCCCTTGCGGACGGACCAGCAGGACCACGATCACGGCGCCATAGACGAAGGCGTCGCGGAACACGCGGGCATCATGCGGCAGCGTCGCCTGAAACACGACGCTGGCGGCGCCGATCAGGAAGCCGGCGGCGACCGCTCCGGGCAGGCTGCCGAGCCCGCCGATCACGGTTGCAATGAAGGCGATCAGCATGACATTGGCGCCCATCCCGATGTCGGCAGTGCCGGAATTGGTGGCGAGGATCAACCCGATGGCCGCCGCCAACATGCCGCTGATGGCGAAGGCCAGCAGGATGACATTGTTGGCGCGCACCCCGAGCATCCGGGCCATGGTGAAGTTTTCCGCCGCGGCGCGCATCTCAAGGCCGTAGCGTGTATGTTTGAGGAACAGCGTCAGGGCCGCCAGCGCGGCCAGGGTGATGACGATGGTGACGACCTGCAGCATAGGGATGCGGGCGCCCAAAATCTCGACCGGGAGGCTGAGGCTCGGCCACAGCGTGATCGATTTCGGGCGGCTCGAATACAGCATCAGCAGCAGATTGCGGATGGCAAAGCCGAGCGCGAAAGAGGCGATCATCATGGTTGCCGGATTGGCGTTGCGGAAGCGGCGGAACACGATCAGCTCCGACAACATGGACAGGCCCGCGCCCACCGAGAGCAACAGCGGAACGAGCAGGTAGAACGGCAGGTTGCCGGCGAAGACGATGGCAGCGGCATTGATCGAGGGCCACAGCATCGCGAACACGCAGACAGCGATGAAATCGCCATGCGCGAAGTTTACCAGCCGCATCACGCCGAAAATCAGCGCGATGCCGAGCGCGCCCAGGGCATAGAGGCTGCCGAGACTCAGCGCGTCGAAGACGATCTGCAGCAATTCGGTCACGCTCATGCGCCCATGCCTAATGATCTCCGAAGCCGAAATAGGCCTGCTTCAGGCGCTCGTCCTTGACCATCTCGGCCGCCGGACCTTCGAGCACGATCCGTCCGCCGCGCATCAGAATCATCCGTCCGCCGGTCATCATGGCGCGGGTCGAGCTCTGCTCGACGATCAACAGGGTCAGCTTGCGCTGGGCCCGCAACCGCACCAGGATCTCGTAGACCTGATCGATGATCTTGGGCGCAAGTCCGAGCGACGGCTCGTCGATCGCCATCAGCCGGGGCGAGGCCATCAGGGCGCGGCCAATGACGAGCATCTGCTGCTGGCCGCCGGACAGCATGCCGGCCGCCGCGTGGCGGCGCTCGGCCAGCATCGGAAATTCCTCGTAGACGGATGCCAGGTCCTCGGCGACCTTGTGCCGGTCGGCGCGCATGCCGGCGCCGACTTTCAGATTCTCCTCGATGGTCAGGCCGCCAAAGACGTTGCGCCCCTCGGGGACCAGCGAAAAACCGCGCCGGGCGATCGATTCCGGCGAGGCCCCCGTCACGTCGGCACCATCGATCGTGATGCCTCCCGAGGCGGGCGGCACCACGCCGGCGATTGCATTGAGCAAGGTCGATTTGCCGGCGCCATTGGGACCGGTCACAAACAGCACCTCGCCTTCGGCGATCTCCAGGCTGACGCCGCGCAAGGCCGCCAGGCGGCCGTAGCGTACCGTGATGTCGTCGACAGCGAGCAGTGTCACGGTGCGGCCGCCTCAGCCGCCACCAGCGTCGGAATCATCTCGTCGCGCTGCGTGCCCATATAGGCGTGGCGCACGGCATCGCTGTTGCGGATCTGCGCAGGGGGCCCGACCTCGATGATTTCGCCGGAATCCAGCACGAAGATGCGCTCGCAGAGTTCGAGCACGAGGCCGATATTGTGCTCGATCAGAAGCACGCCGACCCCGAGCTCTCCGGCGATCCGCTTGATGATGGCAGCCAGTTCATGGCTTTCATGCTCGGACATGCCGGCGGCGGGTTCATCCAGCAGCAGATAGCGCGGCGTGCCCATGATCGCGCGCCCGATGGCGACGCGGCGCTCATCGGTATAGGGCAGGGCGCCGGCGATCGCGCCGGCGAGGTGCGAGATGCCGAGCCAATCCATCACGCGCTCCACCTCGGCGATGGCATCGTGCCGGCTTTGGCCGAGGCCGACGCCGGTGACTTCGAGATTGTCCATGACCGGCAGGTCGCGGAACAGGCGGCCCGATTGAAACGTCCGCGCCAGGCCTTTGCGTCGCAGCCTGTGGGCTGCGATACCATTGATGGTTTCGCCCTCCAGCTCGATGGTCCCGGTGCCGACCCGCTGGAATCCGGTCAAGACATTGACGAGGGTGGTTTTTCCTGCGCCGTTCGGGCCGATCAGTCCGGTGATGCGTCCGCGCGGCACAGCCAGCGTGACGCCGGACAGGGCCTTCAACCCCTCGAACTGGACGCTGACATCGCGAGCGACCAAGTCCAAGTCACCGGAAGTCATTGAGAGCCTTTGTCAGACGCATCGAACATCAATTGCTTGATCTTTTGCGCCGCAGCGACGATTGTAAAATTCGAAAAATCGTTCGCTGATATTGGAATTTTTGATGGCACTGACCTTCCGTCAGGTCCGCCACTTCATCGCCACCGCTGAAACCGGCAAGGTGTCGGCGGCCGCCGCCGGCCTCAACGTAACCCAATCGGCCGTCACGGCTTCGATCAAGGCACTTGAGACCGAACTCGGCCGCAAGCTGTTCGACCGGCATTCGAACGGCGTCACGCTGACATTCGACGGCCAGCAGTTCCTGCAACGAGCACGCACGATCGAGGCCAGCGTCTCGGACGCAATGCGAGGACCGCATCGCTGGGGCACCCAGGTCGATGGCACGGTCGACGTCGCGGTCAGCTATACGGTGGCGGGCTATTTCCTGCCGCCGCTGTTGTCGCGGTTCTGGCGCGCCTTTCCCGGGATCACGGTGCGGCTGCATGAGTTCGAGCGCGACGCCATCGAGCAGAGCCTGATGAGCGGCAGCGTCGATGCCGCCGTCATGCTGGTCTCCAACCTGCACGACCGGCGCTCGATCCGCTCGCGGCTATTGTTGCGTTCGCCTCGCCGGCTGTGGGCCTGCGCCAACCACCCTCTCTTGCGCAAGGACTGTCTACGACTGGCCGACCTGGCGGGTGAGCCGTTTTTGATGCTGACCGTCGACGAGGCCGAGCGCTCCGCCATGCGCTATTGGCAGCGCACGCCCCATGTGCCCAACGTCATCTTCCGCACCCTGTCGGTGGAGGCGGTCCGCAGCATGGTGGCGACAGGCATGGGCATCACCATCCTGTCCGACATGGTCTATCGGCCGTGGTCGCTCGAGGGCCATCGCATCGACCTCAAGACGCTCGACGACGAGGTTCACACCATGGACATCGGCCTCGCCTGGAAGAGCAGCGCGAAGCTGTCGGCGGCGGCGCGCGCGTTCTGCGAATTCGTGGCCCTGGCTTATCCCGGCCCGGAGCCGGTGCAGTTCGATTGAAGGTCCGCCTCGGTGCCAAACGGCCCCGAGCCGAGCCATGAATGGCTTTGAGGCGACTTGGCGGCACCTACGCTCTGCCAAGACGAAAGAATTTCGTTGACCGCCTGTTTGGACTGGCCGACTCTCGGCTCGGCTGCCTCC